>CBCTLT010000373.1:0-2279 GCA_965147785.1 uncultured Oscillospiraceae bacterium | reverse complement strand
CCCATACCGGCTCCGCCGCCAAAGGCGTTGGGATGCTCGGGTTTCTGGTTTTTCTGGGCAAAGTCGGAACCGCCGGAGCCATATCCGATGGAGATCCGGCATACCGGGATTACCGTGACGCCGTCGGCCTCAATGGGTTTGCCAATGACCGTATTGGCGTCCATCATGTCCCGAATTTTCGCCATGGTGGTGGCCATTAAATCGCTAATTGGATGTGCCATATTCACTTCCGCCTTTCTTCATTTGCGTTCGATACAATTTTAACCCACGGAGGCCATAATATCCGGCCAGCTTCAAAATCGCCCCCACTGTCATGGTGAGATGAGCTTTGGCATACACCGTGGTGTGTTCCTCCAGAAAATCGATTTCCGCCCGGGTATCCTGGTCATGGATCCGAAACGCCCGCTGCAGCACCGTGGTCAAATTTCCCAGGGCCGCCCATGCACTGCCGTAGAGCACCGCAGACTGGGCCGGATCCTGATCCTTCGCCCCGATTCTGAGTCGAAGCACCAGCTGCCGCACATGGAGCCGGTTGCGCAGATCCGCCTGAAATTCCAATACCAGCCCCACAATTTGCCGGAACAGCTCCAGTCCTCCGCCTCGTTCCTCCTGGGGCGTTTGTGCGTCTGAAGGAACGGCTTTGGATTTCTCGGAACTCAGTTTATTTTTTTCCCGCTTTGCCTGTTCCGTCTTCCTTGCTTTTTCTGCTTTTTTCGCTGTTTTCTCTTGTTGGCGCGCTTCCCGCTGTTCCTTTCGGGCCAGCTGGATTTGTCGTTCCGTCCCAGCCCCAGCCTTTTTTCGGCTTTTCCGGTCTTTCTTATCTTTGGTTTTCACCGGTCTGGGATAGATTCTCAGGGAAACAGGCCCAATATGCGCCGTCAAGCTGGCACCAGATTGCCCGTATTCTCCCGTGATCCCCACGGGAACACAGCATAAAAGGCCCAGCAGCGCCGCCAGGATCCCAAGGATCCAAAGGGCAATCATGCCTTTTCCTCACCTTCTTCTATGGAAAGCTGCATCTCCATTTGCTCCGCGGTAACCTGTCCCCGGGGCAGATCCACCTCCGGCAGCTCGTCCAGAGAGGACAAGCCGAAGGTCCGCAGGAAGTCCGGCGTGGTGCCATACAGGATTGGCCTGCCCGGTACGCTGAGCCTGCCCTGCTCTTCAATCAGCTTTTTGTTCAGCAGCGCGCTCACAGTATAGGAACTGTCCACACCCCGGATCTGCTCCACAAAGGCCTTGGTGGTGGGCTGATAGTAGGCGATCACCGTCAGCGTCTCCAAGGCCGACGCGCTGAGCTTGGGCGGCTTTCTGGTCTCCAACGCCCGGGTGATCAATTCCGATTCCTCTGGGGACGATACCATCTGATAGGCGTTTTCCATCCGCAGGATTCTTATACCCCGTCTTTGGAAACTATATGCATCCTGGAGGGCCTTTGCCTCCTGATGAATGGTCTCCGGCGCTACGCCCATAGCCAGGGCGATGCGATCTGCCCCCACCGGTTCCCCGGCAGCAAACAAAATGGCCTCAATTCCCCGTCTGATATCTTCCGGCTCCATCAATCCTCCACCTCGCTCTCCTCCGGCATCTTTAGATAGTCGATCTCATATTCGCCGTTCTGCTCCGACACCCGAACCGACCGGAGCTTACACAGCTCTAAAATGGACAAAAACGTGGCCACCACCTCGGATCGGGACTTATTGCCCCGGAACAGATTCCGCAGTCGCTGCCGTCCTTTTGCCAAAAGCTGCCGCAGCACCTCGGCGGCCTTTTTCTCCACAGGATAGGGTTCCTTTCCCACGATGCCCACAAAGGCGGCGGTGGGCGGCGGCAGCTTGGCGTCACCCCGATCCCGAATCCCAAACATGGCCCGCCGCAGATCCTCCCGGTCATGCTGATATCGGTAGGTCTGCTCCCGCTTCAGCGGTTCCGGCTGCTTGGTAAAATAGTTTCTGCCAAAATCATTCCGTTTTTCCAGCCAGACCATGGGTTCTTTCAGCTTCTCCATGATTTCCTGACGCTGCCGCTGTTCCAGAGACTGGATCAGCAGCTCCATCTCGCTCAAGCCCTCCTGACGTTCCGCTTCGCTCAGCAGCATCTTTGTCTTGATGAGCACCAGGTGGGAGGCCATGGAGATAAACTCGCTGGCGATCTCCAGATCCATACGCTTCATCTCGTCCAGATACGCCAGATACTGCTCCAGAATCACAGAAATCTGGATGTCCCGGATTTCGATTTTATTCTTACTGAGCAGCAGCAAAATCACGTCCAGGGGCCCG
>CBCTLT010000372.1:0-2285 GCA_965147785.1 uncultured Oscillospiraceae bacterium | reverse complement strand
ATAGACGGTCATTTTCATAGCCTTACCTCCCACGGAGTTCTGTTGTCTGTGCATTATTATACCAGTTCCCCTGCAAAATGCAATACAAAAAATGCCCCCGATGCAGCTGCGATCTCTGCATCAGGGGCCGATTTTGTTACAGCTGCATCACCGCCGCAAAGGCGGTATCGGTGCAGTTTTTGATATTGGCGGGACACACGTTGTCTCCGATCACATAGAATTCCGGTGCCAAATTCCGAAATGCCTCCGCATCCACGGATTTCCTTCCGCCGGAGATCACCACCGTGTCGCAGTTGATGATCCGAGTCTCATGGGGCAGCTTGGATTCATCCACCTGGGGAACGGGCTTGGCAAAGCCGGGACCATGCTTTTCCTCTCCGTCGTTGTGAATGGGCATCAGCGGCCGCTGGGGCGGAAATCCCTCGGGACGGGGATCTGGCATCACATTGGGGATCTTTGGTCCCTGCTCCGTCTCCTCCATCATCTCAAACATTACGTCTTTATGGGGTACCCCCAGGGTCACATCCAGCGTCACCTGTCCGGGCTGGATTTCCACCGTGGCGGCGTGTTCCATATAGTGAAAATTGGACTCATTCTCGTAATCCAGCTCCGTGGCTCGTTTGGCATGGAGATCATCAAACAGTTTCGCCTGCTTCCGGGTCACCATGGTGGTATCGTGGCCCGCCTTGGCCAGATACAGGGCTGCTTCCCGGCCTGTATCGCCTCCGCCGATTACCACCACCCGATGGCCCAATTCCTTTTCCCGGCCAAAGACCTCTTCCGCCAGCCATACCTCCGGGCGATCCGCTCCAGGCACAGGGATCCGCTGGGCCACCGATCCCATGGCCGCCAAAATCACATCATAGTTTCCTTCCGCGATTCGCTCCGGTGTGGCCGGAGTATTGCAAAGTACCTTTACCCCGGATTTTTGAATTTGCCGGATCACCCAGTCCTTGTAGTCCTTTAAATTCCACTTGAAGGAGACGTGATCCGCAAATTTCAGCTGTCCTCCCAGCTGGTCCCCAGCTTCATAGAGGGTCACATCGTGGCCCTGTTCGTCGGCGAAAAGGGCTGCCCGGAGCCCAGCAGGACCGCCGCCCAGAACGGCGACTTTCTTTTTAATGCCTGCGGGGTGGAACATGCGGTCCAGCATATGATGATAGCCCGCATAGGGATTCACCGCGCAAAAACTGCTGTGGCAGCCATTGCAGAGCAGACAGGGCGTAATATCCTCCCCGTGGCCCGCCTGGATTTTATCCATGTAGTGCTCGTCGCAGATCAGCGCCCGGGAGACGGAAACGCAGTCGGTCTTACCCTCCGCCAAAAACTGTTCCATGAGATCCGGATCCCGGAATCCGCCCACCGGTGATACTACTGCTTTGATTCCGCGTTTTTTGAACGCTTCCGCAAATTGCAAATTGTAGGGATTGTTTTTGTCCAGATTGTGGCTGTTTACATGGGTAAAAGAGCCGTCCCAGCCCCGGATCTGGAATATGTCCACCAGTCCCTCGCACATCTGGCAATAGTCCAGCCAGTCCTCCACTGTATATCCCGGTGCTTCCTCCATGGCAGAGATTTGGGCCTCGATGAGGAAATCCTGCCCACAAGCTTCCTTGATGCGTCGAAACAGCTCCAGCGTCAGCGTCGCCCGTTCCCGCATGGTTTTGCCGCCGTAGCGATCCGTCCGCTGATTGAGCAGAGGGCTCAGGGAGCAGGCCAAGATGCTGCCCCGATAGGACATATAGATCGTCACCATGTCAAAGCCCAGTTTTTGCAGTTCCTGACAGGCGTGGACGAAATCCTGGATCATGCCCTCCAGCCGCTGCGCGGAGATTCCCGGCTTGTCATAGAGATTCATGGAATAGTCGCCGTTCATGGGGATCTCATCCCAGTTGGGCGTATCGGAAATATTCACGTTCTGGGGCTCAATGGCCATCAGGGACGCAGAACAGAGGGAGCCGTGGGCATGAACCCGCCGACAGATTTCCCGGTACTGCTCCTGCACCTTGGGGTCGTCCATATGGCAGGAAGCCATTTTGCTGTAGTTTCCCTCGCAATCTCGATAGGCCCCCACCCCCATGGTAACGGTGGCAGCCCCATTTCTGGCCAGATGTTCATAGAACGGTCCTGCCAGTTCCGGCTCCATGGCGTCCGAGGACACACATTTGGAGTTTAAAATTCTGTTTTTCAGCGTCACATTTCCGATTTTCAGCGGTGACAGCAAATGCTTATATCGACACATCATATCGCAACCTTTCCCCCGCTTCCGGGCGGGATTTCCGCCC
>CBCTLT010000371.1:0-2287 GCA_965147785.1 uncultured Oscillospiraceae bacterium | reverse complement strand
AGCCACAGGCGTGCCGTTATCTCGTGCAAGAAAAAGGACGGTATCTCCGGAGGAAACCTGGGTGGATAGTTCTTCGGCCAGCTGCGGCGGGGTTGAATCCTGCCACATCTGACAAAGCAACTCGGCTCCAAGCAGACACTCTTGGGGAGATGCGGGGCTAATCTGGATCATTTGAATGCTCCTTTCCGGGCGGTGACAGTTGCAGGGCTTTTTGACAGCGAGAGACTAAGATGCCGCCCACGACGCCAATGGCGCATCCGGCCCCCAAGCCGCAGAGCAGCAGCACTGGCAAGTAGGAAAGTAGTCCCATAGTCTCCAGGATCACGGCAGCCACCAAAAGCTGCCCCAGATTGTGAAACATGCCGCCTATGATAGAGACAAATACGGCGGAACAATGGGAGCGCAACAACACCATCACGACATAGCTCAAAATGCCGCCTGCCAGGGAGTAGAAAAGGGAATAGGCGTTGCCAAAGAGGAAGGTGGACAACAAGATTTTTAGCAGGCACAGAATGGTGCCAGGACCCGGTCCCAACAGATACAGTCCAGCAAAAACCGACAAATTAGCCAGTCCCAGTTTTGCCCCTGGAAGAGCTGCGGATACGGGGATCAGGCTGTCGATCCAGGACAGAACCACTGCTACGGCGGCCAGTAGGGCCAGTGTGGTCAGCTGTTTTGTCTTATTGTGTGACGGCATCCACGCCACCCTCCTCTCCTGTGACGGTAATGACGATTTGGGCGGGCAGGCAGACGATTTGGGCGCCTGCTTCCGAAATGGGGGCATGGTGCTGACAGATCAGGTCCGGGCAGGTGGAATCCTCCACATAAGCCTTACCATTCTGAACGATCAGCGTTAGGGAAAAATCGTTGTATCCGGACAGCGGCAGCGTCAGATCCTCGGACAGAGGATAGGAACCAATCACCTGGCTGTCCACACGCACCTCCACGGCATTTCCCGGAGACTTTGGCCACAGGGCCCATAGGGCCAAAGCTGCAATCAACACGATCAGCAAAATCAGTTCCCGTTTCTTTATGGTCAAGGCTCCACCTCCAGTGTATGCACAGTGCGCTGGGAGGATATGGTGAGGCCACTGGTGGCGTAAAGCTCCGTATCGGTTACCAACACCATTTCAAACGCATCGGCGTGTGCTCGCCAGAAGGCCACGGCTTCATCAAAGCCCTTGACAAAGAGGGCGGTGCTCAGAGCGTCAGCCTGGGTGCCGTCCTTGGAGACAATGGTGACGCTTTGAAGATCGGTGTCTGCAGGGGCCCCGGTTTCCGGGTCTAAAATGTGATGATAGCGTACGCCGTTTTCCTCAAAATACCGCTGATAGGCGCCGGAGGTGATGGCGTAGTACCCGCCGTCCAATGACAGTGTGGCCAGATATTCTCCGCTCTGGGCCGGGTCCTCCACCGCCACAGTCCAAAGACTGCCGTCGGGTTTCCGACCTAAGGTTCCAACATTGCCCCCCAAGGAGATCACCGCCGAATCGACGCCTGCGGTCTCCAGGACCGACAATACCCGCTGCGCGGTATAGCCCTTGGCAATGCCGCCCAAATCCACCCCGGCCTCCGAATCGGTCAATGTGGCGGCAACAGTTCCGGTAGAATCCTCCGCTGCGTCCGCCTCCACCAAAAGCTTCTCGTAGCCCACATGCTGCAGGACAGTTTCCCGTTCTTGGTCAGTGGGAATATGATAATCATAGGTCCCGTCCTGAGAATAAAAACCCCAGAGGACCGTCAGCGGAAATACCGTGGGATCAAAGTCGCCATCTGTCAGAGTTGCCAGCTCCAGGGCCCGTTGCAGCAGTGCGCCAGTTTCCAGATCCACCTCTGCGGACTTAGCTTGATTGAGATGATAAATATCGCTGTTGGCATTGGAGATGGACAACAGGGCATCCAAACGATAGATCTCCGCCTCAGCAGCGCTCAGTGCGGTCTCCGCGTTATCCCCATAGGCGGTCAGGGTCATGACGGTGTCCATGGCATAGACCGTATGATCCTGCTTCTGAACGTCAGACCATGGGAGGGAACAGCCGGTCAACAGAGCCAGCAACAGCAGGAGGAAAATGCATTTTTTCATGAAAAACCTCCGGGAATCACATAACATATGGCGTAAAAGAAGGCCATTTGCCGCTGGTATTGGAGACAAAAAGGGTGCGCTGCCAGTGCAGCGCACCCAATATTTGTTCCTAAAGCTGCAATTAGGAGGTAGCCACCAGGCCGCCATCGGGATAGATGGTGGTAGCGGTAACCATGTCGGAAGCAGCGGAGGCCAGGAAGATAG
>CBCTLT010000370.1:0-2288 GCA_965147785.1 uncultured Oscillospiraceae bacterium | reverse complement strand
CACCCGTAGAAAACTATGATTTTGAGCAGGTGGACTATTGGCCTGAGCTTTCCGAAATTATGGAGTGGAGCAAAACCCATGTATTTTCCACACTGCACATCTGTTGGGGCGCATATGCCGGTCTATACTATCATTATGGTATTCAAAAGCACAACACAGATAAGAAAATATTCGGTGTCTATCCTCATCGTGTATTGGACAGCACCCAGCCGCTTTTCCGTGGCTTTGACGATGTCTTTATGGCTCCCCACTCCCGCAATACGGAAGTGTTAGAATCTGATATACGTGCCTGTGAAGAATTAGAGCTTTTATCCACTTCTGACGACGCTGGTGTATTTGCCGCCGCGTCCCCGGATAAGCGCCAGATCTTTGTTTTTGGTCATCTGGAATATGATGCCGATACGCTGAGTACCGAGTACTTCCGGGATGTAAACAAAGGCCTTAGTATTGCCGTCCCTGAACACTACTTTCCTAACGACGACCCTACGCAGCCGCCCATTGTCTCTTGGCGTGCCCACGGGCAACTGTTTTATTCCAACTGGCTGAACTACTACGTCTACCAGGTCACCCCTTACGACCTCAGGGACCTGTAAGGATTTTGGCAGGAACCGATGTGGTTCCTGCCTTGTTTTCACGATCCTAAAATAACCGGCTGCAATTGTTTTTCCTCCAGCGCAGCTTCTGCCGCATCTACCAACAGATGCATATCAGCCTTTAACGACGTTGGCTTGCCATTTGGGTCATCCTGCCCAAAGGGTACCATAAAGATATGTTTTCGTTGAATCAGCACCATAATATTGGGACCGCTGGCACCAAGCCCATCGTTGGTGGAAACCGCCAGCAGCACAGGCCTTTGATTCCGGAGCTGGGCCTTTACCGCCATAGTCACCGTGGAATCTGTAATGCCCCGGGCCAGCTTTCCCAAGGTATTTCCGGTACAGGGCGCCACAATAATTAAATCCAGCAGTCCTTTCGGCCCAACTGGTTCCACCTCCCGTATGGACGTCAGCGGTCTACGTCCGCATAATTCGGTGATCCTCCGAACGTGATCCTCTGCCGTGCCAAAGCGCGTATCGGTACTCGCACTTGCTTCGGACAGGATTGGGATTACCGTGGTAAATCGTTCCGTTATCTGCTTGAGTGCCTCCATTGTTTCAGCATAGGTACAAAATGAGCCGCATAGTGCAAACCCCACCGTCTTATCAATCATTCCAATGTTCTCCCCTCTCCTGCCAGACACGCCCAGACGGCGGACGCCAAATTCTCCCCAGCGGTTTTAGGCGCTGTTTTTCCTGGAAGTCCCTGTGCCATGACGATATTCCGTTTTTCCTGTATTTCCGGTGCAAAGCCTCCGGGCAGAGAAGCCAATTCCACCAGTACGCAGTCCTCTCTGAGCGACTGTCCCTGCTCCGCTGCCATCACCCGAGCAGGAACTGTATTGAGTACAACGTCATAGTCCTTCAGACCATGGTGAAAAACGCCAGTCTCCTCTGGCCGCATTCCCAGCGCTTCGATCTCCGTCCACTGGGATTCTCTTCGGGCAGACACTGTCACGTGAGCTCCCAATCCTTTGAGCTTTTCCGCTAGGAATCTGCCGATTCTTCCCCAGCCAATTACCAGAATCTCCGCTCCAAACACCGTCCGCTGCAGCTCCCGCAAAACGAGGAAGATGGCACCCTCTGCCGTCACAGCGGCATTGGACATTTGATAGGATTCCAGTTCCAAAAAGCTTCTACAAAACAGTCCTTGAGACTGAAGCCACGCCTCCTGCTCCTCTGGGAAACTTCCCGCGATCAACACAGTGTTTTTCTCCACCATTCGGGGCAGCAGCGCAGCCTCCACCTGTTCTTCTCCAATACAAAGCATTTCTCCTCGAAAAGGCTTCATTGGAAGTAAGACCATGTTTGCACCCTGCAGAGCATCCTGCAAATGGTCAGCATCCTGCTTCATGCCCGAAACGCCCCATGTTTTGACCGGAAGTCCACTTTCTCTAAGGGCTTTGACCGCCCAATAATATCTCGAATCTCCTCCCAGTACCCAGGGACGCAAGAGTTTCGTGTCATCCATTCGACACACCTCCCGTCAGCATCCTATGCGTTGCCATCGGGATTTGACAATGATTTTGATTGACTTTCAGGAGGTTTCCATGATCCTTTCCTATACGGCCGGGCCTGAAGACACCGGAAAAAAATTATTTTCCGTGCTGCATTACCGTCTTCGTGTTTCCACCGGCCAGATCAAGCGGCTGAAATATCAAACAAAAATGCTGGTGAACGGGCAGGCTGTTC
>CBCTLT010000369.1:0-2292 GCA_965147785.1 uncultured Oscillospiraceae bacterium | reverse complement strand
AAATGGAATCAGTTTTCCGCGTGGATGACTGACCACCATATCCGCGGAATCTATCTGATGATCATCGCCTATGTGATCGTGGTGGCCTTGATTAACCCCGCCTTTGTCACCACAGACAACTGGCTGAATCTGCTTCGGCAGGTGGCGGTCTATGGAATTATCTCCTGCGGCATTACCTTTGTCATGCTTACCGGCCGCACGGATCTGTCCGCCGGCATGATGCTGACCTTCCTGGCCTGCGTCTCTTGCTACTTCATCACCCCCGGAGTGGAAAACCAGGTGTTGGCAGTTCTGGTTCCTCTGGGCCTTGGGCTGGTAGGCGGCCTCCTCAATGGCATTCTGGTGGGCATCATCCGCCTGAACTCCTTCGTGTCCACCTTGGGCATGATGAGTCTCTATACCGGAGCCGTCCTTCTGTTCCTGAAAAAGAACACTTCCCTGTTTGGCTCTCAGGATATGGCGGCCTATAAATTCCTGGGACAGGGCAGTGTCCTTGGGATTCCCATGCCGGTCATCATCCTGGCTGTGGTGGCAGTGGTCTGCTCCATCATACTGCGGAAAACCGTCTACGGCGCCCATATCTACGCCGTTGGCAGCAACGCGGTAAACGCGAAATTTTCCGGCATCCATTCCACAGGTATTATTGTCTCGGTCTATACCCTTTCGGGCTTTTTGACAGGCTTGGCTTCCGTTGTCATGTGTTCCAGAATCATGTCGGCACAACCCAAAATGGGATACGGCTATGAGTTTACGGCGCTGACCGCCATTGTACTGGGAGGACTCTCCATCAAGGGCGGCAAGGGAACCATTTTTGGAACTGTGATCGGCGTGCTGATTCTCGGTATCATCGACAACAGCTTTACCATTATGGGTCTGGACTCCAATCTGCAATATATTGTGAAGGGCGCAATCCTGATCATTGCGGTGGCAATCCAGATTCGCAGCGAAAAGAGGGCCGGCATATGAAACGTAATACACTGAAAACCTTGTTGTCTGAATACAACATCATTTTAATTCTGATTGTAATCCTGATCTACGGACTGTTTTTTGTCCCGTACTTCAACACTTCCAATAATCTCATGAAGCTGGCTTGTGACTTCAGCATGTATGGGATCGCAGCCATTGGTATGTCGTTTCTGCTCATCAGTGGAGAAATTGATCTGAGTCTGGGCATGTCTGTGGCCCTTTCCACCATCGTGTCCTCTCTGATCGGCTCCAAGTTCGGCGGCGTTGCCGGAATCCTGGCCGCTGTGCTGGTGTGTGGTCTGGTGGGCCTGTTCAACGGCTTCCTGGTCACTCAGCTACGCATCAATTCTCTGATCGCCACCATTGCCACCATGACAGCCCTTAGCGGCATCAGCTATATCATTGGCGACGGAAAAACCGTACCCAACACCAGCGAGCTTCTGCGTGCCCTGAGCAGCTATCAGGTCTTTGGCATCAAATATCTCCAGCTTCCTGTGGTTCTGTTCGTCCTTTGCCTAATCATTTTTGGCTTACTGCTGCATAGAACACGCTTTGGAAACAGCGTCCTGGTGGCTGGCGGCAATGCGGAAGCAGGCTATTCCTCGGGCATTAAAATTGGAAAGACCAAGCTGCTTTGCTTCCTGATCGGCGGCGTCTGCGCAGGGATCACCGGCCTGCTGCTGGCCTCCTATGTGTTTGCCGGTGCCGTCAGCTATGGTGAAGGCCTGAACATCACGCTGATCTCAGCCTGTGTTCTGGGCGGTATTAAGTTTACCGGCGGTAAGGGCAGCATTGTCCGGACGCTGCTGGGTATCATTGTGGTTCGCGCCATTATCAACATCGCATCCCTGTTGTCCTTTGACGCTTGGGCACAGAACGTGCTCACCGGCGGACTTCTCCTGGTGGTCCTGATCGTGGACCGCTGCACCAGAGTGCAGAAGCTGGAGGACGCCGTATAACGTATCCAAAACAGCACAGGCTGTTTGGCTTTCCGGTCCACTCGGGAAGAAATAACGAAATGGAGGAATTGTTATGAAACGCACTAGCAAATTGTTTGCCCTGCTGCTGGCAGCCGCGCTGCTCCTTGGTATGGTATCCGCATGCGGTTCGTCTGGAGAAAGCACTCCCGCTGCTGAAGGCAACGCCCCTGCCTCGGAAGACACGCCGGAGGCTGCGACGGACAGCGGTGAACCCAAGGTTGTCGGCGTATCCGTTGCTACCGCCACCAACAACCCCCACATTGTCAGCGTGATGGAAGCCCTGACTCAGGCACTGGAAGCGGAAGGCTGGACCGTGGACCTTCAGGACGCAGACAACGACTCGTCG
>CBCTLT010000368.1:0-2296 GCA_965147785.1 uncultured Oscillospiraceae bacterium | reverse complement strand
TTTTATAGTCGTCCTTGATGCCGATGACAGTGCTCATCAGGACTGCTTCGTGGGCGTCAATGGCATTTTCCACCTGAGAAGGGTAGACATTGTAGCCGCTGGTGATGATCATGCGTTTGAGGCGCTGCTTGAAGTATACGAAGCCCTCCTCATCCATGGTGCCCAGATCTCCCGTATGGAGCCAAACCAGACCGTCCTCGTGCAGCTGTAGGGTTTGTGCGGTCTCCTTGGGCTGGTTCATATAGCCCTGCATCACTGTGGGCCCGGAGATACAGATCTCGCCCACCTGTCCGTAAGGCACCTCGTCATGGGTGGCGGGAACCACGATTTTGTAATAGGTGTCCGGGAATGGAATGCCAATGGAGCCCTCTTTATAATCGTTTTTTGGGGTCAGGCAGCTGGCGGTCACACATTCCGTGGTGCCGTAGCCCTCCCGGACCTGCTGCGTGGAACCATGATCCCGGAGGAACCTATCTACCTTGTGCTTGAGTTCCGGCGACAGGGAATCGCCACCAGAGAAGATTCCCTCCAGCTGGGACAGATCCAGATGTTCCGCTTTTTTCAGCCGCAGCAAAGCTTCATAGAGGGTGGGAACGCCGGCAATATAGTTGGGCCGATACTTTTTCAGCAGCGCGGCATAGGAATCCACGGTAAACTGCGGCACCAGAATGCAGCTGCAGCTGTGAATCAGAATCGTATGAATGCATACGCCCAGCCCAAAGCCATGGAAAATGGGCATAATGGAGAGCATTTTGTGGCCGGGGAACAGGCAGTTTCCCGCAGCTCCGGTTTGAAGGCCCAGAGCGTTAAAATTGAGATTGCTGAGGAGAATGCCCTTGGTGGTGCCTGTGGTGCCGCCGCTATAAAGAATGGCGGCGGTATCTTGGCCGCAAACGGTATGTTTTACGGTACCAGTATAGCGTGTTCCATTTCGCAAAAAATCCTTCCAGGAAACAATCATGGGATCGTTAGATGGTGGGGTGGGCAACTTTCTGCCCTGAGTGGCCCAATAGCCCAGCCGAATGGGGACACTGAGGGCGTCGGAAATGCTGGTGATAATCAGTTTTTTGAGGTGAAGCTTGTCCCGAATGGCCTCAAATTTCGGATAGAATTGGTTCAGGGTCAGGGCAGCCACAGATTCACTCTCGTTGAGGTAAAAGGCAATCTCCTCCTGGGCGGAGAGAGGATGGACCATGTTGGCGATGGCACCCATATAGTTCAGGGCATAAAACATGATCACGGCCTGGGGGGTATTGGGCATACAGATCGTTACCCGGTCCCCGGGAACAATTCCTAAGGCCACCAGTGCTGACGCACAGCGGTGGATTTCCCGCACCAGCTGCCGGAATGTAGCTTTCGTCCCAAAGAAATCATAGGCGATCACATCCGGTGTGGCAGCTGCGGCCTGTTCCACCAGCTCCACCATGGAGCAGTCGGGGTACTCCAAGTGCAGGGGCACGCCTTCGGAGTGGGCATACCAGGGGGTTTTGACGTTAAGAGCCATAGTGAATCTCCTCTCCCATGGGAATATCCAGCAGTTCCGGATGGGTCAGCAGATGCTCCAGCAGTTTCAGGCTCCGGGCAAAGTAGAAGCCGTCGGCAATGCGTTCATCGGCGGTGAAGCCCAGCTTCATCACATCCCGGATAGTCACGGAGCCGTCCTCCATGACCTTGGGTTCCTTGTGAATCACTCCAACGGTGATGAGAATGCTGTTGGTCCCGTAATTGTTCAGGTGATGGTAGCAGCAGTCGCACTGGATGGAACCCAAGTTGGACAGCAGCACCGTGGTGTGGTTGATGTCTCCATCAGTAAGTATCTCCGGTAGATGACCTGAGGAACTCAGCCGCTGCAGCAGTCCAATGAAAATATGCAAAATCGGGGACGGCAAATGTCCAATACGATTGATAATGGCATCAAAATCATTGCTGCCTTTCTTATTTCGCAACTCACCGACGTCTCCAGTAATTTTTTTTGTGATGGAATCCAGGGTAGTGTCATCCTGGACTTTCACCACCATTAGAGATTCCTCTGCCTGATCTTGAAATTTTCGTTTTGCCACAAAGCTCAGAGTAATCTCGTCCCGGACATAGAGCTTCCGGCCGCAGATGAACCGGTTCAGGTAGGGCCGCATCCGGATCACCCGGCCAATGCCGGTAACCACACAGTGAAACACGGTGGCCTTTGTATTTGGATGCGCTTGGTTTTTCCGCGCCACATAAGCAAGCAGCTCCGTTACATCCACGGTATGTTCCAAGTAGACCTCTGCTTCCGTGCGTTTTGGCATCAGGTGCATCA
>CBCTLT010000367.1:0-2298 GCA_965147785.1 uncultured Oscillospiraceae bacterium | reverse complement strand
GATCCCGGTAGGAATCTACTGGTTTTCCTACGCCCTGGACGCAGCTTCCGCCCGGCAGGAAGCAAAAAAATGCATGGAGACCATTAAAGGATACGAGATCAAACTTCCCGTGTTTTACGACTTTGAATACGACACCATCCGATACGCCAAGGAGCAGGGCGTCACCCTGGGCAAGACGGAATACAACCAGTTTGCCCGGGCATTTCTGGAGGAGATCCGTACCGGCGGCTATACCCCGGGGATCTACTACAATCTGGACTATTATCGTACCATGGTGGATTCCAGCGTTCTTGCAGGATATACAGTTTGGTACGCCCAATACGCATCCAGCCCCAATCTCTCTGGCTATGACATCTGGCAGTATAGCGGCTCCGGCACCATTGCCGGCCTCAGCGGAAAGTTTGACATGAACGAACTGAAAAACACGGCCCTGCTGGAGCCGGAGTCCGAAAAGGCAGGCTGGCAAAAGGATGAAACCGGCTGGTGGTATCGTTATGCCGACGGCACCAAGCCGAAAAAACAATGGGTCAAAATTGACGGGAAATCCTACTATTTTGATGAGAGGGGGTATTGGGTGGAATATCCACAGGAGACCAGGTATCACACTCTGGGCGATGTAACAAGTGAATTATACCGGCAAACGTTGAACAAGTTGATTGAAAAGAAAATTCTCAATGGCCGAGAGGGCACCGGAGAGGATCTGGTGCTGGATCTGGGAGAGGATACCATTCGAATGCTGGTCATGCTGGACCGGACAGGACTCTTCGGTTAATTCCCTTTGTTTGGGGTGCTTCATGAGAGACCCCAGCTTTAGAACAGCATTATAAAATAGACGCGCTGCAAAAACACCTTTTGCAGCGCGTCCATATTTATTTCTGGTCAAATTTTAAGTACCAGAATATAGCAATTTCATCACACCAGGGCTTCGGCGCGTTTTTGTAGAGCATGGAATTAACCGCTCCGATCTCCATACCGCATTTTTGATAAAATCGGCAAGCCAACAAATTGTTGTCCTGAGTCTCCAACGCCAAACCGCCAAGACTTTTTTCCCGTGCCCAAGCTTTGGCCCGCTCCATGAGTTGTGTCCCAACACCCTTTCCGCGATACGCCGCCGCTACGGAAATATCCTCAACAAATGCGTAATAGTTCCAGTCTCGTCGAAGAATAATCTGTCCTGCGCACGTTCCGTCTTCATAATCCAGAAATATCACTCGATCCGAGCTGTCCACATAGGTACGATAGTCCTCCTCGTCATCCGCATAGCGTTTTTCCCAAGGCTCAGGCAGCAACTCCTCCCTCCAGGACCATTTTCCGTCTACATAGGTCGGCAGCAGCCGGCCTATTACCATAAAGGGCTCATTCGCCCGATTTACATCCGGCAAGTGCTCCAGATCCAGCGGAATAATCATAACGTTTTTCCTCCCTTTGTCTATCACGATTCCTGCTTTTGTGCAGCAATTTTCTCCACAAGGTCGCTGAGATACATCCAGCGTTCCATCTTTGCATCCAGCTGCTCTTCCAACGTTTCCTGTTCTTTCCCCAGGCGCTCTAATGCTGCATAGTCCGTGGCAAAGGCCTCCATGTCCTTGGACAGCTGTTCCAGTTTCTCTTCCAGCTCCCCGATCTCCGCCTCGATGGTATCATATTCCCGCTGTTCCTGATAGGAAAGCCGCAGACGCTGCTGCCGTTCCCGGGGCGTTTTGATCTCCTTCTTCTCCTGACATTCGGAAGCACGGGTCTGCTCCGTTCGCTTCTCCAAATAATCCCCATAACCACCGGTATATCGGGTAATGACACCGCTGTCCTCCACCGCGAAGATCTGCTCCGCCACCTTGTCCAGAAAATACCGGTCATGGCTCACCGCCACCACAATGCCATCAAAACTGGCCAGATAGTCCTCCAGCACCGTCAGGGTCTCAATATCCAGGTCGTTGGTGGGCTCGTCCAGCAGCAGCATATTGGGAGCGCCCATCAGAATCCCCAGCAGATACAGCCGCCGCCGTTCTCCGCCGCTGAGGGCGCCGATGCGGCTATACTGCAAGTCTCCGTCAAAGAGAAACCGCTCCAGCATTTGGCTGGCCGTAAAGGTGCCCTCTTGGGTCCGCACGGAGCCGGCAATCTCGTGGATATAATCGTAGGGCCGCTGATTGGGGTCCAGTTCCCTGGCCTCTTGGGAAAAGTAGCCGATCTTTACGGTCTCCCCTACTTCCACACTGCCGCTGTCCGGTTTCAGCACACCAGCAATCAAGTTCAGCACAGTGGATTTTCCCGCACCATTCCGTCCCACCACGCCGATAC
>CBCTLT010000366.1:0-2330 GCA_965147785.1 uncultured Oscillospiraceae bacterium | reverse complement strand
GACCAGGGAAGCAGATCTTCACAGAAATCCACACCATGTTCATCCATGTGCCTATTTACATTCCAATGTCGTTATTTATTCCGGTTTGGAAGACTGGATGAATTCTGCATACTTTTTCTTGCGGTTCTTAGCCTCTTCCGTCTGCATGGAAGCCCGGGCCTTGCCCTCGTTGCGCTGGATGTCATCGCCGTGGATGAACTTGCCGGAGATAGAATCGTGGGCATGGGGGATCCACTTTTCTGCGTCAAATTCAAAGACGTACTTGCCGTCCACGTTCTTCATGACGCCCTCGGTGCCGCAGGTGCAGCAGACGGCCACGCCGTCCTCCTGAAGATAGAAGTTGTTGCCGTGGCAGTGGGGACATACCCCAACAGGACCATGATAGTCCTCGTTGATGATGCCATGACCGGGGACCAGGGTCCCATCCGCCACCTTTTTGGCAGCCTCCGCCAGCTCCTGGCCGATCCGATGGGCCTTGGCGATGGCTTCATCGTTCATGACGATGTCCAGGGACCAGGGGAAGCACTCGTTGTGGATCAGGGTCCACTTGGGGGTCAGGGCCTGGGTGGCAAAATCGCATTGGATGCGGGTGGCCCAGTCGGATCCACCGATGCCCATGTAGGACACCACCTTTTCCTTCAGGTACTTGGGATCCACGGGCTTGCCGCCCTGTTCGGCGATCTTCTGGGCAATCATCACGTTGCCCCGATCCAGCCGGGGACCAAACCGGTCCATAACGGTATGGAAGATGCCGGGCGCACATTTTTCAAAGATGGGAACGGCCCAGATAATGCCGTCGGCGTCGTACATTTTGTCCACCAGCCACTGGAAGTCATCCTTCAGTACGCAGGCGTTGCCCCGGCCGGAGAACAGGCTCATGACGCAGGCCTTGCAGCCGGTGCAGTGCTTGATGTTCAGCTTGTGCAGGTTGATGAACTCGACGTCTGCGCCCATCTCCTTGGCGCCCATCAGGGCTTCTTTGCACATGGCGTCGTTGCTGCCGCCGTTGGTTCCGGCGGAAATACCGAGAACTTTCATGGGAAGTGCCTCCTTCATGCAGATTTACTTTGTGATTTTCTTGACGATCTCAGTATAACGAAGATTGCTTCGATTGTGAAATATCTAAATTGGCAATTGTCATATATCAAATGGAATAAAAGCAAAATTTCATGGTGCAATTACACAAAAATATTGCGCGAATTTTGGGAGTATGGTATGATAGAAGAAATTCTGGAGGGGAAAAGAGGGGGAAAATATGAATTTAACAAAGATCCGCTATTTTGTGGAGGTGGCCCGGTGCGGCAATTTTTCAGAGGCAGCCAGGCGGCTGTATACGGCTCAGCCCAATGTTTCCAAACAGATTGCCCAGATGGAGCAGGAGCTGGATTTTCCCCTGTTTATTCGAACCAAGCGCTCCGTGCGGCTGACGCCGGCGGGACAGCTGCTCTATGACCATATGAAGACCCTGCCGGAGGATCTGGAAAACCTGTTTGAGCAGGCCAAAGCCCAGGCCCGCCGGGATGAGGCCACGCTGAACATTGGCATTTTGGAGGGGCAGGAGGTCAATTCCCTGCTGCTGATGCGGCTGGGGCTGGCCCAGGAGATGTATCCCAATCTGGAGATGGAGATGGAGCGAAATTCCTTTTCCAACTTGCGCAGCGGTCTGAAAAACGGCCACTACGATCTGATCGTGACTCTGGATTTTGATGTGGAGCAGGAGGAGTCCTTTGTTTCCCGGGTGATTTTTCCCCAGCCCCCGGCCATCGCCATCCATCGGAACCATCCGCTGGCAGAGCAGCCGAAGCTGGAGATGTCCCAACTTCGGAACGAGAACTTTGTGGTGATCTCCCCGGAGGAATCTCCGGTGGGCTATGAGCGGTTCCTGAACCAATGCGCGGCGGCAGGCTTTGTGCCGAAGGTGGTGCGGCAGCCCCGGAGTTTGGAGTCCTTTATCCTCTGCGTGGAAATGGGGATTGGTATTGGTCTGCTGGATCAGAACACCCGCCTGAGCCACGATAGCGCTGTTCGGACCATACCTATTCCGGAATCGGATATGTATGTGGTGGCGGCCTACATGAAGGACGATTACCGCCCAGTGCTGCAGAATGTGCTGGAGCTGCTCTGTGAGCCGAAAGGTACATAGCATAAAATCAAAACGCCCGATGCAGAAAATTGCTTCTGCATCGGGCGTTTTGTGTTTTTATCGTTTGGCCATGGGCACATAGGTGCGGCTTACATTCAGGGACTTGTATGCCGGACGGATGATCCGGTTGGAGGTCATGACCTCCTCGATCCGGTGGGCGCACCAGCCGGCAATGCGGGCGATGGCG
>CBCTLT010000365.1:0-2332 GCA_965147785.1 uncultured Oscillospiraceae bacterium | reverse complement strand
GGACGCCCAGCTGCTCAACTGTCTGATCTCCCAGAACTATTTGGAGAACATCCTTCTCAAGCAGTTTGACCGCAGTATCCTATTTTCGGACTTCCTGACCCAGTCTTTCTATACAGACAGTTCCTCGGAGCCCATGCTGGCCTTCCACACCGCTGTAGACCCCAATGTCCGATACGCATTCGCCATGGCCATCATCGAGCAGCTCAATCAGCTTCCGCTGTGCCAGAGCATGATAGCCAGCCATGTTTCTGCGCTGATGGTGCATCTGGTGCGGCTCCACATGGAACGCCGTGACGAAATGCACTATCTGCAGTTGGGGAAGCACAAGCTTTCGGACATACTCATCTATATTGACCAACACTGCAACACAGCCACGCTGGACAGCATTGCCGAAACCTTTCACTTTCACCCCAGCTATCTGAGCAAAATCATCAAGCATCACACTGGTCTTACCTTCACCAACATTCTGCAGCATACCCGGCTGAATAAAGCAGCCCTGATGCTAAAGAATGCAGATTGCTCCATCACGGACGTGGCCCACCAGGTGGGATACAACAACATCTCCTATTTCTACAAGCTGTTTCAGAACAAATACGGCGTGACGCCCGCCGCATACCGGAACAGCAGGGAATCATAGCCCTAAGCCCGAAAAACAGGAATTCTCTTGTTTTTCGGGCCGCTTTATACTCGGGCTGCTTGGAAGATCCGGCTTTAGCCTGCTCCAGTCATCATTCTGTCATAGGCAGCCTGGTAGACGTCGATGATGTCCTGAATATGCAGTTCCTGAATGGTTGCCTTAAATTCAGGCAGATTGGCCATATCCTCTTCGCCCATCAGGAACGCCAGCGCATGTTCAGACATATACGTCAGCAGATCCGGGGAATACTGCGCATAGATCTCCTGTTCTTCCTCTGTAAAGGTGGAGGACAGGCCGGAGGGCAGATTGTAGGCTCCGTCACAGCAGAAGGCTCCGCCGCAACAGGGCTAGACGATTCTGCAGAGGAAGTGCCACCTCCGCATCCAATAAACACGGAAGCAAAAAAAGCAGCAGTCAAAAGCAGGGATAGTGTTTTTTTCATGTTCAACGCTCCTTCACTGGTATTTCCCGGATATTTGTCATCTGAGTGGAAAAAGGACCCCCGACACCTGGGCAATCCGTCTGCACATCCTTCATGCAGCTCCCTTTTCTATGAACAAATACACAAGATCTGGCCTCATTGTACCAGTATTTTAGTGATTATCACAATAACCAATGATGCTGTCACATTGACCTGTTATGGTGCAGATTCTCAAGAAAACGCAGCCTCAGTATCTGCGGAATATGGCCCATCCACCGCCCATGTTCCCTTGGCCCACAGCCCCTGATCCATCGCCCTGATTTCCCCATGCACATGGTCAGGGCCATTTTGCCGCAACCGCCGGAGGCCTCCAGGGGCCGGTCCAAGAGATAGGCCATTCTGGGCAGATACCCCAGATCCTCCAGCAGCGTAAACAGAGGAAAAAAGATGGCCATGGGCGGCAGCATCACCGACACCACCCGTCCTGCCGTCAGCAGCATCCCGTCCAGCAGCGCCCCCCGAAGCCACCAGGGAGCCTCCGCCATGGCCTGGGACAGGGTCCCATAGAGCCACTGGGTCCCCTGCCAGAGCCAGGCCGAGGGTACATTGGCCCCGGCGATGGTGAGCCACAGCAGGAAAAACAGCAGCAGGAGCAGCAGGGGAATCCCGGTTTTGCGTCCCGTGAGGATCTGATCCCAGACCGCCCCCCAGCCCTGCTTTTCCCGGCCGGAGGTGACCCGAGCCGCCGTCTCCTCCGCCAAAAGGGCCCGCTGCCGTCGGGACGCGGGAATTTCCGGCGGCCTGGTCCGGCTGAATCCCTCCGCCATCTTTCGGATCTCCTCCTGGAGCTGCTCCAGACCGGTGCCCCGGCTGGCTGCCGTGGGAATCACCGGAACCCCCAGCATTCTCGACAGCTTCGCCCCATCCACGGCAATGCCCCTTCGGTCCGCCTCGTCCACCAGATTGAGGCACACCACCGTAGGCACCCCCAGGGCCAGGATCTGATACACCAAAATCAGATTTCGCCGGAGCATGGTGCTGTCGCAGACCACCGCCACACAGTCATATTCTCCCTGCTCCAACGCCTCCCGGGCCACCTGCTCCTCCCGGGAACGGGCGTCCAGGGAGTAAGTACCCGGCAGGTCCACCAGACGATACCGCCTGCCCTTATAGTCATATTGCCCCTCCGCCGTCTCCACGGTTTTCCCGGGCCAGTTCCCCGTGTGCTGCCGTAGACCGGTAAGGGCGTTGAATACGGTGGATTTCCCCACATT
>CBCTLT010000364.1:0-2332 GCA_965147785.1 uncultured Oscillospiraceae bacterium | reverse complement strand
TCATTTGGCTCTAATTTTGTGCATAAAGGCTGGTTTTCACTATGAATGGAATTGAAAAGATTACGGACCGCATTGCCGGAGATACCGACCGGGATACCAAAGCCCTGCTGGATCAGGCGAAAAAGCAGGCCGCAGAGATCCAGGCCAGCTATACCGCCATGGCCGACTCTGAGTACAACCAGCAGGTGGCTCGGGGCAAGACCGAGGCGGCGGAGCGTGTGGAGCGTCTGGGCGGCGTGGCCCAGCTGGAAGCGAGAAAGCTTCGTCTGGCCGCCAAGCAGGAGATGCTGGAAAAAGCCTTTGACCAGGCGCTCTCCAAGCTGCTGGCGCTGCCGGAGGATCAGTATGTATCCCTGCTGGCAAAGCTTGCCGCAGAGGGTTCCACCACCGGAAAAGAGGCCCTGGTATTCAGCGTGGCCGACCGTCCCCGGTATGGCAAACGGGTGGTCATTGCCGCCAACGAGCTGTTGGCGGCCGCCGGAAAGACGGCGGAGCTGACCCTTTCTGAGGAATCCCGGGAATTTACGGGTGGCCTTTATATCCAGGACGGCAAAATTGAAAACAACTGTACCTTCCCCACCATCGTCCGGATGCTCCGGGAACAGATGGCCGGCGAGGTGGCCCAGGTCCTATTTGACTGATCGGGCCGTACCATCACTGATAAAGGAGGATGGGCCTTGTCCAAACTAAAAGACACAGATTATCTGTTTATCTCCACCCGACTCCGGGCACTGGAAAACCGGATGCTGACCCGGGAGCGCATGGAACGAATGCTGGAAGCCAGAAGCAACGAGGACGCCGCCAAGGTGCTCTCCGAGTGCGGCTATGAAGGTCTGGAACCCCTGACGGCCCAGGCACTGGAACGTTCCTTGGCCCAGGGAAGAGACAGCACCTTCTCCGAGCTGGCCGCCATGTCCCCCAGTCCCCAGATCGTGGATATATTTCGCATGAAATACGACTATCACAACGCCAAAGTTCTGGTAAAATCTGCAGCCTCCGGTCAGGACGGAAGCCGGCTGCTCATCGACGCCGGCCGCTATCCTGCCCAATCCTTCCAGATCGCCTTTCAGAAGGAGGAGCTGGGAGAGCTTTCGGATACGCTGCAGAAGGCTGTGGTTCAGGCAAAGGAAACCCTTGCCGCCACAGGAGATCCCCAGCGCAGCGACTTTGTGCTGGATCGGGCCTACTATAAAGAACTGGGCCAGGTGGCGGAGGCCTCCGGCAGCGAGTTTTTGCAGGCCTATGTCCGGCTGATGATCGATGCGGCCAATCTCAAATCCGCAGTTCGCACCATTCGGATGCACAAGGATTTGGAGTTTTTAAATGCGGTGATAATGGACGGCGGCAATGTAAGCCGGAATCGGATCGCCTCTGCTGTCACCACAGGCGGCAGCCTGGAATCCACCTTCACCGGTTCCCTGCAAAACGCTGCAGCACTGGGAGACTCCACCTCCAAGGGCGGTTCCCAGACGGCCTTTGAACGGGCCTGCGACAACGCTCTGGGGGCTTTTCTCCAAGGCAGCCGTATGACCCCCTTCGGGGAAAGCGTGCTCATTGCCTACATGGCCGCCAAGGAAAACGAGATCACCGCCGCCCGGATCATTCTCAGCGGACGGCTCTCCGGCGTTCCCACCACATCCATCCGAGAAAGGCTGCGTGACGCCTATGTATAAAATAGCAGTCATCGGTGACCGCGACAGCGTTTTGGGGTTTCGGGCCCTGGGGCTGGAGGTATTCCCCTGCGACGACCCCACTGAGGCCCGCAAGACCCTCCATCATTTGGCTCGTTCGGAATACGCGGTCATCTATATCACCGAGCAGCTCTCCGCCCAGATTTCCTCTGAGGTGGAGCGCTACAAGGACAATCTAACCCCCGCAATCATCCTGATTCCCGGCAAGTCCGGTTCCCTGGGCCTGGGCGCCAGCGCGCTGCAAAGCGCGGTGGAACGGGCCGTGGGCGCCGATATTCTCTAAGCATCAGGAAATTTACCGTAAAGGAATGATAGATAATGGCAACCGGTTCTGTTGTCAAGGTCTCCGGCCCGCTGGTGGTTGCCGAGGGCCTTGCGGACGCCAATATGTACGACGTGGTCCGCGTAGGTCCCCAGCGACTGATCGGCGAGATCATTGAGATGCGCGGCGACAACGCCTCCATCCAGGTCTATGAGGAGACCTCCGGTCTTGGCCCGGGCGCTGTGGTGGAAACCACCGGCGCGCCCCTATCCGTGGAGCTGGGACCCGGTATGATTGAGAATATTTACGACGGTATTCAGCGTCCCAGCTTGAGCATCATGACGGTCACGGCTTTGTGCATCCGCGCGGCGGCGGTCAA
>CBCTLT010000363.1:0-2338 GCA_965147785.1 uncultured Oscillospiraceae bacterium | reverse complement strand
CTCTGTCCGGGGATTGGAGCCAACGACCATGCCTTCATAGACAGGAACGCCTGGGCCGATGAACAAGGTGCCCCGTTCCTGGGCGTTAAACAGCCCATAGGTGATGGATTCACCCGTTTCAAAGGAAATCAGGGAGCCGGTACGCCGGCGCTGAATCTCACCCTTGTAGGGCTGGTAGGAATCGAAGATGGAGGCCATAATGCCTTCGCCCTTGGTGTCGGTCAGGAACTCGTTCCGATAGCCGAACAGACCTCTGGCAGGGACCAGGAAGGTGAGCTTCATGCGGGTGGTGCCCACAGGGGTCATCTCCAGCAGATCGCCCTTGCGGTTGCCCATCTTTTCAATGACGGCGCCCACGCAATCGGAAGGTACGTCGCAGACCAGCTGCTCCATGGGTTCGCAGCGAACGCCGTCGATCTCCTGGAACAGCACCTTGGGGGGAGAAACCTGGAATTCATAGCCTTCCCGGCGCATGGTCTCGATGAGGATGGACAGATGCATCTCGCCCCGGCCCGCCACATGGAAGGCGTCGGTGGCGCTTTCGTCTTCGGTGACCCGGAGGGATACATCCTTGAGCAGCTCCTTCTGGAGCCGGTCCCGGATCTGTCGGGAGGTGACATATTTTCCTTCCCGGCCTGCAAAGGGAGAATCGTTGATGGTAAAGGTCATCTCCATGGTGGGGGCGGAGATCTTCACAAAATCCAAAGGTTCCACGGCGGTAGGTGCACAGATGGTATCGCCGATGGTGATGTCGCCAATGCCGGACAGGGCGATGATATTGCCTGCAGTGGCAGTGGTGACCGGTACCCGGGAGAGACCGTCAAATTCATACATGGAGACGGCTTTTAGCTTTTTGGAAACGGCGTCGGGGTCGTGGTAGTTGCAGACCACGATTTCATCGTTTTGATGGATGACGCCCCGCTCAATGCGGCCAATGGCAATCCGGCCCACGAATTCGCTGTAGTCGATGGAGGAGACCAGCATCTGGAAGGGCTGATCCACATCGGCCTCCGGGGCGGGAATATAGTCCAGAATGGTGTCAAACAGAGGCTTGAGGTCGGTGCCGGCCACATCCGGAGAATAGGAGGCGGTGCCCTGCCTGCCGGAGCAGAAGAGCATGGGGCTGTCCAGCTGATCGTCGGTGGCGTCCAGGTCGATGAGCAGTTCCAGAACCTCGTCCACCACTTCCAGCACCCGCTGGTCGGGCCGGTCGATCTTGTTGACCACCACAATGACCCGGTGCCCCAACTCCAGGGCCTTGCTCAGCACAAACCGGGTCTGGGGCATGGGACCCTCCGCGGCGTCCACCAGCAAAATGACGCCGTTGACCATTTTTAAAATTCGCTCTACCTCGCCGCCAAAGTCCGCATGGCCCGGGGTGTCCACGATGTTGATCTTGGTGTCGCCGTAGGTGATGGCGGTGTTCTTGGCCAAAATCGTGATGCCGCGTTCCCGTTCCAGGTCTCCTGAGTCCATGACCCGTTCCACAACCTCCTGGTTTTCCCGATAGATGCCGCTCTGCTTGAGCATCTCATCCACCAGGGTGGTCTTGCCGTGGTCAACGTGGGCGATAATGGCTACGTTCCTGATTTTTTCGTCTACCAAAGTAAGGTAACTCCCTTCAAAATGCATTCCGCTAAATTTCAATCACAATCATTTATTTTATCATAAAGTAAATATATTTGCAAGATGTGGAGGGGGGAGAGTTCGGGAAAAAACGGCGAAAAACAGTGGCAAAGCGGAAGAAAACATGGTACAATGACACGGACAGTAAGACTTATGAAGTTCAGGTGAAAGCAATGGAGTATTTGGCCGAAGGCTATGATATCGCTGTGATTGGCGCGGGACACGCAGGCATTGAAGCTGGACTGGCAGCAGCCCGGCTGGGCCTTCGCACGGTGGTATTCACCATCAACCTTGACGCCGTGGGAAATATGCCCTGCAACCCGGCCATTGGCGGTACGGGCAAGGGCCATCTGGTCCGGGAGATTGACGCCCTGGGCGGTGAAATGGCCAAGGCGGCGGACCGGGCCTGCATTCAGTTCCGGACGCTGAACCGGGGCAAGGGACCGGCGGTCCATTCCCTGCGGGCCCAGGCGGACCGGAGAAAATATCAAGAAATCATGAAGCATACACTAGAGGTGCAGGAAAATCTGGATCTCAAGCAGGCTATGATTACCGAGGTGCGGACGGAACATGGAGCAGTGTCTGCGGTGAAAACACAGCTGGGAGCAGTCTATCCTGTGAAAGCGGCAATTATCTGTTCCGGGACCTATCTGTCCAGCCGGGTCATCACCGGGGAGTGCGTCTATGAATCCGGTCCGGATGGGATGCATGC
>CBCTLT010000362.1:0-2340 GCA_965147785.1 uncultured Oscillospiraceae bacterium | reverse complement strand
TCAGCTCCGCAATATAAAAATGCGGAGATGTCCGCTCAGTTTTGGTTTGGTGCAGACTCGCTTGGACGAGATTTGTTCTCCAGACTTTGGGTAGGCACCAGAGTCTCTTTCCTGGTGGCGCTGAGCTGTACGGCCATTCAGCTGGTGGTGGGATGTCTTTACGGTAGTATCATGGCCTACTTTGGCGGTATCGTGGATGAGATCATGATGCGCATTTTGGAGATCATTACAGCGATCCCCAGCCTGCTGGTTACCATCCTGATTATGATTGCCATGGGAAACAGCGCTGTTTCCCTATTGATTGCCCTGTGTATTGCCTCCTGGTGCCAGACTGCCCGGGTGGTACGGGGGCAGATCATGCAGCTGCGGGAATCGGAGTATGTGATGGCGGCGGAGGCCTTGGGAGAACGGCCCATGAAGATCATTATTCGGCATCTGCTGCCCAATATCATGGGCATCCTGATCCTGGATGTAGCCACCTCGATTCCGGGCTATATCTTCCAGGAGGCCGGTCTTAGCTTTATCGGGCTGGGGTTGAAGGCTCCTTCTATCAGCCTGGGTCTGCTGATCTCCAACGGTCAGGCGGTCATGAACTCCCATGTGAATCAATTGGTGTTTCCGGCTCTGGTGCTGTGCATTATGGTTCTGGCCTTTAATCTACTGGGCGACGGCTTGCGCAATGCGCTGGATCCCAAGTTCAGAAAGTAGGAGGGCCGGATATGAGTCAACTATTGGAAGTAAAGGACCTTCGGGTCTGTTATCATACCTATCAGGGTGATGTTCAGTCTGTTCGGGGGGTTGACCTGGATATCGGATATGAGGAGTCTGTTGCACTGGTTGGAGAATCTGGCTGTGGGAAATCCGTTACCGGGAAGAGTATTCTCCGGCTGATCCAGGCTCCGGGAGAGATCCAGACAGGCAGTAGTATCCTGTTTGATGGCAAAGATGTGTTGCAGATGAGCAAGAAGGAACTGCGGGCCTATCGGGGCGGTCAGGCATCCATCATCTTTCAGGACGCGCTGGCGTCTCTGAATCCCACTATGACCGCTGGAAGACAGATTATGGAGAACCTCCTGTATCACCGGAAGAGGACAAAAAAAGAAGCAAAAAAAGAGGCGATCCGGCTTTTACGGGATGTCGGAATTCCGGAACCTGAAAAACGGGTGGACCAGTATCCCCATGAGTTTTCCGGCGGTATGCGGCAGCGCGTTATGATTGCCATTGCGTTTGCATGTCAGCCCAAGCTGCTGATTGCGGATGAGCCAACCACTGCGCTGGACGTTACCATTCAGGCACAGATTATCAAGTTGCTCAAGCAGCTTAAAAGCGACAATCACACCTCCATTTTGATGATTACCCACGATCTTGGTGTTGTTGCCAGCATTGCGGAACGTATCTTTGTGATGTACAGCGGCGTGGTAGTGGAAAAGGGGACCAGCGAGGACATTTTCTATCGTGCGCGGCATCCATATACCAAGGCGCTCCTGCGGGCGGTGCCTCGTATGGATGGAGACAATAAAAAAGAATTGGATTCCATTGAAGGAACGCCGCCGGACTTGATTGCACCGCCTGCGGGATGTCCTTTTGCCAAACGATGCAAATACTGTATGCCCGTATGTGAGAAGCTGATGCCGGAGAAGACGTCCTTTAGCGAAAAGCATGCAGCGGCCTGCTGGCTTCATGACAAAATGGCGCCTAAAGTGCAGGGTGTCAACGACTTTGCAGAAACCAGCGAAAAGGAGGGCTGAGGATGGATCATGAGAAACAGCCTCTCGTTGAGGTTAAAAATCTGAAAAAGTACTTTTCCACCGGACGGAAAACGGTTGTAAAAGCGTTGGACAATGTTTCCTTTTCAATCTATGAGGGGGAGACGGTAGGGCTGGTGGGAGAATCCGGCTGCGGAAAAACCACCTGTGGCAGAACCATTCTCGGCCTCTATGACAAAACAGACGGACAGGTCCTGTATCGGGGGAAGGATGTCCACGCCATGAATCGCGCGGAACGATATGCCTTTCAGAAAAATGCTCAGATCGTCTTTCAAGACCCGTATTCTTCTCTGGATCCCCGGATGACGGTGGCGGATATTATTGCAGAAGGCATTGATATTCACCATTTGGCCAAAAACCGCCAGGACCGTTTGAACAAAATTTATTACTATCTCAATGCTGTGGGACTCAACGAATCTCACGCCAGCCGGTTTGTGCATGAGTTTTCCGGTGGACAGCGGCAAAGAATCGGTATTGCACGGGCATTGGCGGTAGAACCGGAGTTTATTATGCTGGACGAGCCGATTTCGGCTTTGGATGTATCTATCCAGGCCCAGGTGGTGAATCTGCTGAT
>CBCTLT010000361.1:0-2364 GCA_965147785.1 uncultured Oscillospiraceae bacterium | reverse complement strand
TCTATCTGTCCATTGCATTCCTTACTCTGCCTCCAAGAGAAAAATAACAGGCCGGATGCCGTCTGGACATGCAAACATACCAACCGTATCGTCATTGAGCCAAGTCCCAGACGACTGTACCATTTAGTTTTCGGACACCCGTTGCATTCGTAAAGTCATTTTGAACCTGCTCCGAAATCGTCATTCTCGCACGCCTCCCGGAGAGCAGGCAGCAGCTCATCCAGCCGCCCGTCCAGTCCGAAGGACTTCTCTTTGATATTGTCCGCAATGTAGATCTCCCCCAGATTGATGGTCACATAAGTGGCGTTTGGCTCGCTTGCCACCATGCGCATCATCGGGGCCTTGATCAGCTGATTACGCCAGCCAATGCCCAGCTCCAGAATCACCAGTTTCTTTCCGTGGTAGGTTTTCAGAAAGTTTTGGAACCGTGCCTGGGCAGCGGTATCCAGAATCATTCTCTGACCTGCGCCCATGTGGATGTCCATGGGACCTCCGCACTTGGGACAACGCGGCACCAACTCTGTAGGCACATGGCCGCCCTGTTCAGCAGCCGATAATTTTTCGGCCACCTCTAAACTTGAATAGAGGGTGTCGTGGCAGGGGCGGGCACACTGCATCGTAAACCAGTTGCCCTCGATTTCATAGATTTTCGTCGGATCGAAGCCACACAGTTCAAAGTGACCTTCTCCGTTTGATGTGACGACAAAGTAATCTTTTTCTCCTACAATGGCCTTCAAATCGTTCATCACCGGCGTAGGCTGGTATTGCCCGCAGTAATGATGGATGAGCCGGGCCCAGAAGGCCCATTTTTCCTCCTCACTGGGCCATCCGGCCATCATTCCCTGCAAAATACAATGTAAGCCGTATTTTTGTTTGAAATCTCCAAACAATTCATCAAAGGCTGCATTATCTGCAAACAAATGCAATCCTTCGGTGATAGACAGGCCGTTACTGGCCCCGATCAGGATAGCGTCCGCTTCTCTGAATTTTTCCGCAATAGGATTCCAATCAATCATATTCGTTCGCCCCTTTCTATTTTATGTTTGCTGCGATGGATCGCACCTGCCGGAGAGCAGCCAGAGTTTCCGCCAAATCTCCTTGCAGATACAGGCTGCGTCCCCGCAGATGCTCCGGACTATGAGATGCCTCTCGATTAAGACATGCATAAAAGACGTTTTCGTTTTTGGCAGTAAGTTCCCAGAAGGGTAGTTTGATGATACTGGGCGTCATCTCACCCACGCCAAGTTCCAACAGCAGGACTTTTTTGTCGGACTGATCCATTATCCAGTGTCGCAGGAAGCTATGGTAGCGGTGCAGACTATCCTGCCAGAAGGTTCCCTCCAGAAAGGTATCATCTCGTACCCAGGGCACCAGCACCCGCCCGCAATCCGGGCAACGAGGAACAGATTCCTCCGGCAGGCGAACACCTGCCAAGCAACCAGTCAGTTCCTTCACCAGTTCGCGGTTTTCCCAAATATCATCCCGGCAGGGCTGACTGCATTGGCAATAGCTAAAGTCTCCCTGAAAGGCGCAAATTTGTTTCTGGGAAAATACCCGAAAAAACTGCTGATCCACATTAGTGGTCAGCACAAAGACAGATTTATCTGCAACAAGCGCTTGCAGGTCCAGATAGGGCTGCCCAGTAGGGGCTTCCCAAATAAAGCGCATATATTGGCTGTAATACCCCCACTGTTCCCCATAGCTAGAAAAGCAATGGTAGAATCCAGCCAGCGGGGAGGTGAAGCCATACTGTTCGCGAAAGGGAGCCAATGCCTCCGAAAGTGCCGGGGACCAATGGTAGTGGTCGTATCCAGCCGCACTTGACAGGCCGGAGCCGCCTCCGATCACAACGGCATCTGCTTGGTCAATACGCTCGGCAAGTTCCTGAAGCGTCGCTTGGTTTCCAACCCTCATTGATCGTTATCTACACTGCCCATGGTGTCCCGTGCATCCCGTAGCGCTTGAGCAATGTCGGCCACAATGGTCATGCCCTTGTCCTCCAACTGCTTGGGCAGGAAGTCATACTTGTTGTTGATAGCAATATATCGAGCATGGAGAAAGCTGAGGGTCAGGTTCCAGAAAGACTCTTGGATAAACATGGGAGTCATTCGGCCAACGCCCAACTCCAGGAACAGAATTTTGCTGTCTTTGTGTTCCAGTACGTAGCGAGAAATTTTTTCGTACTGTTCTTCATATTTCTTTCCTTGCAGGAAATTCCCATATCCTCGCACCCAGGGGAATGCCTCACCGCCGCAGTGAGGGCACCGGGGAATGAGATCCGTGGGAATCTTCGTGCCATCCCCCATAGCGGCTACCATATCAACCACTGGCTTTACCGCATCCCAGGTGTCATCGGTACAACAG
>CBCTLT010000360.1:0-2375 GCA_965147785.1 uncultured Oscillospiraceae bacterium | reverse complement strand
ATACGGAACCCACGCTGGCCGCGCTGAAGCAGGGGTATCATGTGCTGCTGGAAAAGCCCATGAGCAACAGCGAAACAGAATGCCGGGCCATTGCGGCGGCAGCCGAGGAGGCACAGCGTGTGCTGAGCGTGTGCCATGTGCTGCGCTATACGCCGTTTTACCGAACCATCAAGCAATTGATCGATGATGGGCAGGTGGGGGAAGTTGCGTCTTTGTCGCAAGTTGAGAATGTGGGCTACTGGCACCATGCCCACAGCTTTGTGCGGGGCAACTGGCGCTGCAGTGAACAAACCAGCCCAATGATCCTGCAAAAAAGCTGCCATGATATGGACATTCTGCTGTGGCTCAGCGGACAGCGCTGCACCCGGGTATCCAGCTTTGGCAGCCTGCACCATTTTGACGCGGCACACGCACCGCAGGATGCGCCGCTGCGTTGCACTGACGGGTGCCCTCACAGCGTTGTGTGTCCGTATGATGCCGGAAAAATTTATCTTACGGACAATGTAGGATGGCCCACCGATATGCTTACCACCGATTTGAGCCGTGAGGGCCGGTTAAAAGCTCTGCGCGAGGGGCCTTATGGCCGCTGTGTCTATCATTGCGACAACGATGTTGTAGACCGCCAGGTGGTGAACCTGGAATTTGATAACGGAGCAGTGGCCGGCTTCACGATGACAGCGTTTACCACGGATATGGCCCGTCAGCTGAAGGTCTGCGGTACGAAGGGACAGATCACGGCGGACATGAACGCAAACACGGTTTCCCTGCATCGCTTCGGGGAGAGCGGCCCGCGGGAAATCACCTTGGAAACACCGCCGCAAACCAACAATTATGGACATGGTGGCGGGGACTATTATCTGATGCGAGACTTTGTACGTGCCATACAAAGCGGCGGCGATGGAAACCTCTCATCTGCCAGAGTTTCTCTGCAAAGTCATCTGATTTGTTTTGCCGCAGAACGCTCCCGCGTTGAGAGAAGAATCGTAGAATTGTAAGCAGCGAGGAAAGGAAGTGGATTTATATGCACTTAAGAAAAGGGATCGGAGCGGTAATATTGGCAGGAGCAGTGGCGGTTTCCGCTGCGCCGACCGCATATTGCAATGACACCGGTACGGAACCGATTGAAAGGCCAGGGTGGACTTTAGTCTTCCAGGAGGAATTCAACGACGCGGTTTTGAATCCCGCAAAGTTTTCCGATTCATACATGCCCCACTGGACGACTCCGGAACAGAGCCTTGCCCATTACGATGTAGTGGACGGGATTTTATCTTTACGAATCGATAAGGAGACGCAGGGGCCTTGGTGGGCATTTGACGATGTTCAGAAAATTTCAAGCATCCAGACCGGCATGCGCGATGGAATGCACAACTTCTGGGATACCTGCACGATTACCGATCACCACCGGGCAGTCACAAATTTTGAAACGAAGTACGGCTACTTTGAATTGAGGGCCCGTGTCCCTCATGATGGTGGGTTGCATAGTGCCTGGTGGATGATCGGAACAGAAGCCCGAGCGGATGAAACGGCTGAAATTGATGTTTTTGAGATTTGCGGGCCGGATGTCAAAGCTGGTAAAAGCCGTGTTCGCGTTTCCGTGCATCCATGGACAGACGGCGGCTGCAAGGAACAAAGCCTGGATTACTACCCTGCGTGCGATGTATCACAGGATTTCCATGTGTATGGATTTGAATGGCAGCCAGGTGGGATGAAGTTTTATTTTGACGGCCAGCTTGTCAAGGAGACATCACAATCTCCAGACTACAAAATGACGACTTTTTTGGGAATCTATGAGAATGATTCGCCGCTGTGGAGCGGTACGCCGGATTATAACAGCGAATACCCAAAACGATTCGAAATCGATTATTTCCGGGTTTACAAAACCGATGAAATGCTGGCGCGGGATGCTGCAGACAACAGAGCACCCGCGGCGGGGGAAAATTTAGCGCCCTATGCGGTAGCTGGTGCGGCACAGGATTGGAACTGGGAGAGCCCGCCCAGCAATATGATTGATAACGATGCTTACTCGGCGATGCAGAGCAACGAAGCCCCTAATTTCCCGCAGTATTTGTATCTGGATTGGGAAGAAACGCAAACCTTTGATACCTTTATCATGAAAGCCGCCTACGGTAAAGGCCAAGCGCCAACCAACTGGGAGCTGGAAGTATCTGCCGACGGTGAGACAGGATGGGTACCGGTGGCAGCTTCCGGCGATGTAAATTGGAACGGAAATGATTGGCATGTAGAGAATCAGATCCTTCATTTCCCGGCGGCACAGGGAAAATCGCTGCGAATCAAGGTCAACAGCGCCAATCTGCAGTGGAACCACTATGCGATTAATGAGATTCTTGTGAAAGATTCCTCAGCAAGCCCGCTTA
>CBCTLT010000359.1:0-2379 GCA_965147785.1 uncultured Oscillospiraceae bacterium | reverse complement strand
CTATCCTTCACCCTTTTTTCTTCAACTGTCCAATATGTATTGTACTCCTACACTTTCACGTTTCACGTGAAACATTTTCCTGGGTATCAAAATGTTTCACGTGAAACATAGAAATCGTTTGCATTTTTTCCGAATCCCATTATAATATACCTCAGAACTGTATACAAGGAGAATCCGTTGATGAATTCCTATGAGAAAGCATATAAAGAAAAACTGGTGACCCTGGAAGAGGCGCTGGACTCCCTTCAAAATGGGGATGTGATTGGCACAAGCCAATGCGCCAACGAGCCCACAGCGTTCTTTGACGCCATGCACACCCTGCACGGGAAGGGGAAGCACTATCGAATGTTTGCGCCCATGTGCTTTCAGGCTCATGAGTTTATGTCCAATCCCATCTATCGGGATACCTTTGATATGGACATCACCTTTCTGATGGGCGCCACCAGAAAGGGACGGGAAGGAGGCCTTTTCAGCTACTATCCCGGAGATCTGCACAATGGAGCCGGACGCTGGATCAGTGTCAACGGCTGCAATGTGTTTATTGCGGCTGCCACCCCTATGGACGCCCATGGCTATATGAAGATTCCCCTTTGTCTGATCCATGAGCGGGCGTTTTTGGAGGCCGCAGATCGCATTATTCTACAGATTAACCCCAATTTGCCCAGCGTATTCGGAGATACGGAGGTCCATATTCGAGACGTGGACATGGTGGTGGAGGCGGCAACTCCGTTGCCCTATCTGCCCAAAAGCCAGCCCACAGAGACGGAAAAAATCATTGGGGAGTATATCGCCTCCATGGTCCAGGACGGAGACTGCGTTCAGTTGGGCATTGGGGGCATTCCCGATGCGGCAGCGCAGGCGCTGATGGGCAAGCACGATCTAGGTGTGCATTCGGAGATGCTGACCAATTCTATGGTGGATTTGGTCAACGCCGGCGTCATCACTGGTCGAAAGAAAACCTATCTGCCGGGGAAAATGGTGGGGACTTTTGCCTACGGAACCCAGGAACTGTATGACATGCTGGACAACAATCCCAGCGTGCTGATGCTGCGGGGAGAAACCGTCAACAACCCTCAGGTGGTGGCAATGAACGACAATTTTGTGTCCATTAACTCCTGCTTGTCGGTGGATCTGACGGGACAGATATGTTCGGAATCCATTGGTTCCCGGCAGTATTCCGGATCCGGCGGACAGGCGGATATGGCGGTAGGGGCAGTCCATGCCAAAAACGGCAGAGGAATCATTGCTGTGGCGTCCACCAAGCGGCACGGTACTGTGTCCAGCATTACTGCCCAGCTGGAGCCGGGCAGCGTGGTGACCCTGAGCCGTAATGAGGCGGACTATGTGGTAACGGAATATGGCATTGCACCACTGCGAGGCCGCAGCGTCCGGCAGCGGGTGGAAAATCTTATCGCTGTGGCGCACCCGGATTTTCGGGCTGAGCTTCGGCAGCAAGCGCAAAAGTTGCTGCTGTGGTAAATGGAGTTTGTTTACATATGCTACCCAAACTGATTGCATTGGATCTGGATGACACAGCGCTGGATCTAAATGGCAGGCTGTCCCCTGGAAACCGACAAGCCCTGCAAAAAGCCGCCCAACAAGGAAGCCAGGTGGTGGTGGCTACAGGAAGGCCGCTGAGTACGATTCCTCAGGAGATCTTGGAATTCCCATGGATCCGTTACGCCATCACCGGCAACGGGGCTGCGATTTATGACCTGCAAACCAAGACGCTTTTGCTGCGCCGGACCATTCCGGGAAAAGCAGTGGAGCAAATTTTGGAGCTAACTCAAAATGAACCGATTGCCTATGAGGCATTCGTGGAAGGATTGGCCTATGCCCAGGCGGACTATGTCCGAGATCCATCTCCTTATCTGGCGGCACCGGGGCATATTGCCTATGTACAGGCAACTCGGAAACCTGTAGAGGATTTTCATGCTTTTATGAATCTGCATCGGGACCAGCTGGACAGCCTGGACCTGATGGTTCGGGATGCTCCATCCAGAGAACGAATGATGGCACTGTTGGAGACAGTGGCGGGAATTTATGTGACCTCCTCGGATCCGGCCATGGTTGAGATTAGCCATCAGGACTGCGGGAAGCATCGTGCGCTGGCATTTTTGGCGGACAGGCTTGGGATTTTGCAGGAGGAGACGGCCGCCTTTGGCAATGCGGACAATGATGCGGAAATGCTGGCATGGGCTGGAACTGGTATCGCAGTACAAAATGCCAGCGAAACCTGCCGTCAAGCCGCGGATCATATCACCGGATTTTCCTGGGAAGACGGCGTAGCCAAAGCCTGCCACACAGTATTTGGAATCGATTAAATTTATAATAATGTCTACTGAATAAACCGCAAAGCGGTTTATTCGCGCGGCAAGG
>CBCTLT010000358.1:0-2393 GCA_965147785.1 uncultured Oscillospiraceae bacterium | reverse complement strand
GCCTCATTATACCACACCCCACCCGGGGATTCAACCGGAATCGAAAAACCGAAAGCCTAGGGGACACAGCCTGCCGGCAGACCGCGCTGCGATCTGCCGGCAGGCATAATACGATCCATCAGGTAAGAAAGTCCCGGAGTTTGCTGGAACGGTTGGGATTTCGGATTTTCCGCAGGGCCTTGGCTTCGATCTGCCGCACCCGCTCCCGGGTAACGTTAAACTCCTTGCCCACTTCCTCCAGGGTTCTGGGCCGGCCGTCGTCCAGGCCGTACCGAAGCCGCAGGACCTTTGCCTCTCGAGGCGACAGCGTCCCCAGGATCTCCATGAGCTGCTGCCGCAGCATGGCCTGAGACACGGCCTCTGCGGGCTGAGAACCGGTATCGTCCTCAATAAAATCCCCCAGATGGCTGTCGTCCTCTTCTCCCACGGGGGATTCCAGGGACACCGGTTCCATACACATCTGACGGATCTCATTGACCCGCTCCGGAGACAAACGCATAACCTCCGCCAGCTCCTCCACCGTGGGCTCCCTGCCCAGATCCTGCTGCAGCTTTCGAGAGATCTGGGTTAGCTTGTTCATGGTTTCCACCATATGCACCGGAATGCGGATGGTTCTGGCCTGATCCGCCAAGGCTCTGGTGATGGCCTGCCGGACCCACCAGGTGGCATAGGTGGAAAATTTGAAGCCCTTGGAATAATCATACTTTTCCACCGCCTTCAGAAGGCCCAGATTGCCCTCCTGGATCAAATCCAGAAGCTGCATGCCCCGGCCCACATAGCGTTTGGCAATGGACACCACCAGCCGCAGATTGGCCTCCGTCATTTCCCGAGCAGCGGTTTGATCGCCCTCCGCAATGCGCTTGGCCAGATCCAGCTCTTCCTCTGCGGTGAGCAGCGGTACCTTGCCGATCTCCCGGAGATACATCCGCACAGGGTCCCCCGTACCGTAATCCTCCGCCAGCTTTTCAGGATCCTCCAGGAGCTTATCCGTCTCCTCCATCTCTTCCTGGATCTGACTGAGCTCCTCCACGCTGGGGGCTGTCTCCTCCAGATCCACTTCATCCCGGGGTGGAAGCACCTCGATCCCCGCTTCTGTCAGGGCATTGTAGGTTTCCTCAATCTGGGCCATATCCGCCCCCAAAGGAGACAACGCCGCCACCAACTCCTCGGTGGTGAGCTTCCCTGTGGCCTTCGCCTGTTCAATGAGTTGGGCGCGCTTGGCGGCCAAGGTCTGTTCGTCCGGCTTTTTCTGAGAGGTATTATTCATGCCTATCATCCTCCATACCCTTTCTTATCACGGCGGCGTTTCAGCGCCTCCATGAGATCTTTGCTTCCGCGCTTGGATGCTTCTGACTGAATGACGCCTATGTAATCCCGAAGCGCCTGTTCGCTTACGGTTCCTTCTGTTTTCTGCGAAATCCTTGTAATGTGGGAGATCTCCTGGGGTTCAAACGTTCCTTCCATGGCCGGAATGGAAATGGTCAAATCCTCCCGCCACCGCTCCTGCATCCAAACAAAGAACCGTCCCAGCAGTGGGGAGGAAAACTCCTCCGGCTTCAGGCTCCCAGTTAGATCCATCAGCGCCGGTTCCAGCAGCAGCTGTCCCAAAAGCCCCTCTTCCGCCACGGCGGATCGGATATTTTCATACTGGATCCCGGAAACTGTGGGCTGCACTGTCTCCGCAGGACGTAGGTCCTGCCGTTCCTGCTTCTTTTTCCTGGCATAGACCCGGCGTTTGTAGGCCCGATCCACTTCCAGCTTGACGGCGTCCGTCTGGACGCCCACCGATTCCGCCACCCGGGTGGTATAGACCTCTCGCTCTACAGGAGACGACAGGTCTGCAATAAATGAAGCCGCCTCCCGCAAAAAGCCTACCTTGCCGTCATCGGTGGAAAAATCATAGTTGCGCCGAATGGTCTCCAGCTGATACACCACCTGATTTTCCGAATCTCCCAGCAGCTTTTTGAATCGGTCTGCCCCATACTTTCGCAAAAACTCATCCGGGTCCTTGGCCCCCTGCATCCGAAGCACACGAACCGCGATTCCCGTTTTTTCCAAGATTCCAATGGCCCGTTTGGCTGCGTTCTGTCCGGCCTGGTCACCGTCGTAACAGAGGATCATCTGCTTGGTATATTTGGCCAGCATCCCTGCCTGCTCCTGGGTGAGGCTGGTCCCCAGGGAGGCCACGGCACAGTCAAAGCCATACTGGTGCATGGTGATGGTGTCCATATAGCCCTCAGTGAGAATCAGCATGTCCATCTTCGTTTTCTTCGCCATGTTCAGGGCAAAGAGGTTTTTCCGCTTGTTGAAGATCAACCCCTCCGGGGAGTTGAGATACTTGGGTTCCGAGTTGTCCATGACCCGGCCGCCAAAACCGATCACATTTCCCCGCA
>CBCTLT010000357.1:0-2394 GCA_965147785.1 uncultured Oscillospiraceae bacterium | reverse complement strand
GATGGCAAGGTCCGGGGAATTTTGGACCTGGATTTATCCGTGGAACCTGGGGAGATTTTTGGGTTTATCGGCCCGAACGGGGCAGGAAAGAGCACCACGATTCGGCTGCTGCTGGGACTGGTTCGGCCAACTTCAGGAAGAGCGCAGGTTGCGGGAATGGATATTGTTCGGGAAAACAGACAAATTCTAAGCCGTGTGGGATATATGCCGTCGGAGGCTGTGTTTTACAGTCAGATGCGGGTGAAGGATGTGCTGCGTCTATCCTGGAAATTGCGAGGCGTCGACTGCAGCACACAGGCTAAAGAGCTGTGCCGGCGACTGGATCTGGACGGAAATCGGCGGATCTCGGAGCTGTCTCTGGGGAACCGAAAAAAGGTGGCCATTGTCTGTGCGTTTCAGCACAGGCCGGAGCTATATGTGCTGGATGAGCCTACCAGCGGCCTGGACCCCCTGATTCAGAAGGAATTTTTCTCGTTGATTCAGGAACGGCAGCAGGAGGGGGCAACGATATTTTTGTCCTCCCATGTGCTTTCAGAAATTCAACAGAATTGCACCAGGGCAGCGGTGGTGAAGGAAGGACGGCTTGTTGCCGTGGAACCGGTGTCCCGACTGCTGAAGACGAATTCTCGCCTGGTGACGCTGCAGGGCCCGTGTACGCTGCCGGAAATACCGGAGATTAGTTCGGTTCAACACAGTGGAGATACTGTGCGGTTCCTCTATCAGGGACAGGCTCAATCTCTGCTGCAGCTTCTTGGCCAAATGCCCGTGGAGGACGTGACCATTACAGAGCCGGATCTGGAAGATGTCTTTTTACACTACTATGAAAAGGGAGGCGAATCCCAATGACCCTATGCAAAAAAGAACTGCGTCAGGGATTGCTTCCCCTGTGCATTTGGACAGGAGCCACCGCATTGATGCTGCTGGTCTGCGTACTGCTTTTCCCGGAAATGCGGGAGGAAATGGATGAGGTCAGCCAGATCTTTGCCAATATGGGCGGATTCTCCGCAGCCTTTGGTATGGACCGTGTCAGCTTTGGCGAATTGATGGGCTTTTATGGGGTGGAGTGTGGCAATATTTTGGGGATTGGCGGCGGCTTCTTTGCGGCATATGTGGGGATTACGCTGCTGTCCAAAGAGGAAAAAGACCGTACAGCTGAATTTTTGCTGACGCATCCCATATCCCGGAACTATGTGGTTGCCCAAAAGCTTTTGGCCGGGCTGATACAGGTCATCCTGTTGAATGTAATTGTCTTTGCAGTCAGCGGGCCGTCCATTCTGTTGATTGGAGAACAGGCATCATGGAATCTTCTGGGACTGCTTCACCTGGCCTATCTGTTGATGCAGATAGAGGTATTTTGCCTTACCTTTGCAGTATCCGCCTTTCTCAGTCGGGGAAGCGTGGGAATCGGCCTGGGAATTGCTGCTGTATTTTACTTTTTGAACATCATTCGGAATCTCACCGAGCAGGCAGGTTTTCTCAGATATTTGACGCCCTATGCCTATGCAGAGGCCGCAGACATTATTTCAGAGGAACAACTGTCCCTGGAACTGATCCTTTCGGGGATCCTGGTTTCAATTGTGGCGGTGGTGATATCCTTCCTGCGTTACGGCAGAAAGGATGTACGATGCTGAGCTCAGGAGCTTTGAAAAACCTGAGTCGGGGAAGGAGTGCAGAAATGTGCATAAAAGCAATGGCGTGACCGAGGTCGTAGCAGCGCTAATCTGGCAGAACGATAGATTTATGATCTGTCAGAGACCAGCATACAAGGCCCGAGGCCTTCTGTGGGAATTTGTAGGCGGTAAAATCGAACCGGGGGAAACACCAGAGGAAGCGTTGATTCGGGAGTGCCAGGAGGAACTGGATATTAAAATTACTGTGGGGAACCTGTATATGGAGGTGACCCATCAGTACCCGGATTTAAAGGTACATCTTCGGCTGTATGAGGCAACCATTGCTGTGGGGACGCCACGATTGCTGGAACATCAGGATCTGCGCTGGATCACTTCGGAGGAGATTCCACAGTATTCTTTTTGCCCTGCGGACCGGGAGATTTTGGAGCGTCTTTCAAAGCAATAATACGCAAAAATGGACTGCCGCAACCGCGGCAGTCCATTTTGTTTCATATCTGTTTCATTAGCCTTTGAGAATCTCCAGTGCTTCATCACGATAGCAGTCCATAAGATAGGGGATGCCAGTGACCTTGGCACATTCCTCGGTGAGGCTCATCAGTTCCTTCCGGGAGATGGCGGGAACGCTGAAGCAGCGAGAACCAGCCATAAACTGCTGGAGACCAACCTTGAGCTTATCGGCGTAGCTGAAAATGCCAATAGCACCCAGCGGAATCTTGCCGATCTCATCGGCACCCACCAGATCCTTCACCCGCTCGTAGCTCAC
>CBCTLT010000356.1:0-2402 GCA_965147785.1 uncultured Oscillospiraceae bacterium | reverse complement strand
ATCCGGGATTTGCCCTTTGCGGAGGTATCCGAATTGGAGCTGGACCGGCAGGGGAAAAGCTACACTTCCGATACCTTGAAACGGCTCCGGGAAATGTATCCGGACGCTGTGCTCTACCTCATTACCGGAACGGATATGTTCCTGACGTTGCACAACTGGCATGAGCCGACGTCCATCTGCGCCGACGCGGTGATCGTGGGAATGGTCCGGGCGGAGGACGACCGGATGGAGGAACTGCTCATCCAGAAAAAGAATCTGGAGCATCGGTTCCAGGCACGGGTGGAGCTGGTGGATAACCGGTTTGTGGAGATATCTTCCACCAAGGTCCGGCGGCTGCTGATTCTGGGCGGTGCGGAAAAATATGTGCCGGAGCCGGTTTTGACCGAGATTCGGGAAAAAGGCCTGTATGGAACTGGACGTGATTACCGGAACTTGCCAGAAGCCGAGCTTCGTAAGGTTGCCGTTTCGCTGCTCAAGCCCCAGCGGGTAAATCATGTGCTGGGGTGTGCGGAGACAGCGGTCAAGCTGGCAAAGCGCTATGGAGCGGATGAAACCGTTGCTCTTCGGGCAGGACTACTCCACGATGTGACCAAGGCTATTGACGGGGAAGACCAGTTGCTATTGGTGGATAAGTATGGTATACTAATCAGTGACTTTGAGCGAAAAACGCCTAAGCTGCTCCACGCCAAAACCGGTGCTGCAGTGGCAAAATATGTGTTTGGAGAATCAGATGCGGTGACCCGAGCCATCTACTGGCACACCACGGGCAAGGCGGATATGAGCCTGATGGAAAAGATCATTTATCTGGCGGACTATATGGAGCCCACCCGGAGTTTCCCCGGGGTAGATGCACTGCGGGAACTGGCGTTCCAGGATCTAGACCGGGGACTGCTGATGGGCTTTGAACTGTGCATCGATGAGTTGATGCGAGAGAAAAAGAGTCTTAGCCGGGAATCCGTGGAGGCCCGGGATTATCTGCGCAGCCAGCTGGCAGCGAGAGCGTGACGATTAACAATAGGGAAGGATGAAGCAGTTGTTATCAGCAAAAGAGGCCGCAATCATTGCGGCCAAGGCATTGGACAGCAAAAAGGCTCAGAACCTGATGCTGCTGGAGGTCAGAGGCGTGACCACCCTGACGGAGTATATGCTTCTTGCAACGGGTACCTCCGACACCCATCTGCGTGCCCTGTGTGACGAAGTGGAGAAGAAAATGGAGGAGGCCGGCGAACGGGTCTGGCATCGGGAAGGCTATCGGGGTGATACTTGGATCGTTATGGATTTTTGCGGTGTCATGGTCCATGTCTTCACGCCGGAGCAGCGGAAGTTCTACGATCTGGAGCGGCTGTGGGGCGACGCGCCTCTGGTGGATCTGCAGGAGATTCTGGGGCCCCAGGACTGATCATATCTTGAAAGAATTAAGGTGAGTGTCATGAAATATGATTTTGCTGCCATTGAACCAAAATGGCAGAAGATTTGGGCAGACAATAAGCTTTTTGCGGCGGAAAACGGTTCCAGCAAGCCCAAGTATTACGCGCTGGTGGAGTTTCCTTACCCCTCCGGTGCCGGCCTTCATGTGGGCCATCCCCGGCCCTATACGGCCATGGATGCCATTGCCCGGAAAAAGCGGATGCAGGGCTACAATGTGCTGTTCCCCATGGGATATGATGCCTTTGGCCTGCCTACGGAGAACTTTGCCATCAAGAACCATGTCCATCCTGCGATCATTACCAAGAAGAACATCGAAAACTTTACGCGGCAGCTCCATATGTTGGGCTACTCCTTTGACTGGGATCGCTGCATCGACACCACGGATCCGAACTACTACAAGTGGACCCAGTGGATTTTTCTGCAGCTCTATAAGCATGGTCTGGCCTATAAGGCCACCATGCCGGTGAACTGGTGTACCAGCTGCAAATGCGTCCTGGCCAACGAAGAGGTGGTGGAGGGCGTCTGTGAGCGCTGCGGCGCCCCTGTGGTCCGAAAGGAAAAATCTCAGTGGATGCTGAAGATTACGGAGTACGCCCAGAAACTGATCGACGGACTGGATACGGTGGATTTTATTGAGCGAGTCAAGACTCAGCAGAAAAACTGGATCGGCCGTTCCACCGGCGCTGAGGTGGACTTCAAGACCTCTGAGGGCCATAATCTCCGGGTCTATACCACCCGGCCGGATACCCTCTTCGGGGCTACTTATATGGTCATCGCTCCGGAGCATGCCTATGTGAAGGAATGGAAGGATAAGATCCAGAACTATGACGAAGTGGAGGCCTATGTGGCTGAAGCTGCCAGAAAGTCCGATTTTGAACGCACCGAGCTGGTGAAGGACAAAACCGGCGTAAAGCTCCAGGGGGGGTAGGCCATCAATCCTGTCAACGGCAAGCATATTCGTATCTTCATTTCAG
>CBCTLT010000355.1:0-2407 GCA_965147785.1 uncultured Oscillospiraceae bacterium | reverse complement strand
AGGAGCATTGCTCTCCCCGGTATCCACACAGCAGGGAGAATCCATCCCCGCCATTTGCCATGCGGTGGCCATCTCTTCGGAAAGTGGGTGTTTGTAATGGAATACTGGAACGCCTTTCTCTGCGGCGGCATTTTGTGCGCCATTGGTCAGCTGCTTATTGACAAAACCAAGCTGACGCCGGCCAAAATTCTAGTCTCCTATGTGGTAGTGGGCGTCATTCTGGGCGGCCTGGGCGTTTATGAGTATATCAAGGATTGGGGCGGCGCTGGAGCCACCATCCCCCTGACCGGCTTTGGCTACAATCTGGCCAAAGGGGTCCGAGAAGCCATCGACAGAGACGGGTGGATTGGTATTTTTACCGGTGGATTTACCGCCGCAGCCGGAGGTGTCACAGCTGCAATTGTCTTTGGCTATCTGGCAGCGTTGATTTTCCGGCCCAAGGATAAATCCTGAAAGGCTGGTTATACTACCATCGCGGAGCGATCCGACAATACTTGTAAGGAGGATTTTATTCTATGGATATCGAGAATCAGAATCGGAAAGAGCAGAAGCAGAACAATCAGCAGAACCAGAATCGCAAGGAGCAGAAGCAGAACAGCCAGGAGAACTGCGATAAGAACCAGAACCGCAGATAACAAACACTGCGTTCTTCGCGCCAGATAAGGGCGCACAAATAAACAACGAGGCCTGGAACCTGCGGTTTTGGGCCTCGTTGTTTTCTGTGATTCTTGCGAAGTTCGGATGGTTTCCAAGTGGGTATCATCAGCATATACTGAGATAAACCCCAGAAGAGGTGTTGCAAATGCAAAATTGTCCAGACCTCTATTTGCTTTCTACAGTGGCCTATAAGCTGGCAGAATCCGTTCCCAGCAACCAGGAACTGGCGCTGCTGGCCGCCAGTATTACAACACTGGGAGATATGCTGGCTGTCATCCTGACCCACAGAGAAGAAAATGGAGAAACTTAAGAAACCACGTTACATATATGACAAAAGCAATCCGTCCCGGACTGAAATATCCGAGACGGATCGATTCATGGAGCCCGGAGCCGCCGGAGAAATGGAATCACTTGCTCCAGCGAAGAAAGCTCCGCAGTCAGTAACGCCTTAATGTCTTTGTCTGGGGCTTTCATGTCCGGAATCATCACCACAGAACATCCCGCACTGTAAGCCGCCTGGATACCGTGCGGGGAATCCTCCAGCACAAGGCACTTCTCTGCGGGCAGACGTAGGCTGTCTGCAGCCTTTAGAAAAATTTCCGGGTTCGGCTTTCCATTCTGTACCATATCGCCGGTAACCAGACCGGACAGTCTATCCAACACTCCAATATTTTGAAGCCGCCAGGCGGCGTTTTTGTGTCCGGTGGAGGTGGCAACTGCATAGGGGATTTTTACGCTGTCCAGATAATCTAAAAGGGTATAGAGTCCGGGTTTCACAGGAACCCCGTGCTGGCGGCAATACCGTTCCGAACGTTTTCCCACTTCCTCCATAATGTGCAAATAATCGAAGTCATCTCCCAGGCGCTGGGCCACATAGGCCCGGGTGTCCCTGTGATTGAGCCCGATGCAATGCTGGACCACATCCCGATGTTCCGGAAACCCCTGTTCCTTCATATACTGACACCACATCTCCAAAAACAGACGCTCCGTGTCGGTCATCAGCCCATCCATATCAAACAGTACGCCCTCAATCACAGTGCGACCTCCTTTCCCAACGAAAGAAAGTATAGATACATTCCATGAACCGGCTTGGAAAAGATCCGCTCCAATGCTCGACGATAGGTCTCCATCTGACCTCGGTATGTCTCCGCTCTCTGGAGCAAAGATGCTTCCGAAACCCGGTCTGTCTTGAAGTCCACCACATACCACTGGCCGTTTTCTTCAAAAGCCACGTCCACAACACCTTGCAGCAGCACCGATTCTCCCTCCACGTCTGAATAATAAGCGGCGGCGTCCTCCAAAATGGAGAATTTATACTCCCGGATCAAATGGTCGGCAGAAAGAATCCTCCGGCCCAGCTCTGCATGAAACAGCCGCAGAATTGGTTCGGGATCCACAGCTTCCAGCTGCTCCGGAACCATAAACGCCTCGTCCTCCAAACGGCATTTTTCGTTTTTTATGCCCTGTTCCGTCAGGCAGCTTTCAAACGCCGCGTATTGGAGAAACAGATGCACCGCTGTTCCTCGTTCTGTGGGCGTCAATCCTTGTTTGCCCCAGACGAAGTCGGGCCTGTGAAGCTGCGGAATGCTGATTTGCACTTTGGCGCCTTCCGCTGCCTCGCTGTCCTTCGTACGGCCCTTAAGCTGAGTTGCCGTCAACTTGGAAGGAGTGACGGTGGCCGTCGGATGCGCATAGCGCCAGTTTAAGCTGTCCAGGAACTCCTCTGGTAACGGTACAGCATCTGAGACAG
>CBCTLT010000354.1:0-2428 GCA_965147785.1 uncultured Oscillospiraceae bacterium | reverse complement strand
CAGCACCACTACCTATAGCCTGACGGTGTCCGCTGCCCGAGGAGAGATTCTGGACCGGCATGGAACGGTGCTGGTGAGCAATCGGGCCACCTACAGCGTTACCATCAACAGCTTCGTGCTCTTTAATGCCGACGATCCCAATGGAGCGTTGCTGAACCTGGCGGAGACCTGCATCAAAAACGGCATAACATATAAGGATACGCTGCCGTTGTCTACCACCACGCCCTACACATACACGGAAGAAGAGCTTAGCTATACTTTCCGCAAATTCCTGCTGGGACGGGAGTGGGACGCGGACATGACGGCAGAGAATTTGGCGAAGAAACTCAAGTCTGCTTACCATATTTCTGATGAGTACACAGAGGAGCAGGCCAGACTCATTATGGGCCTGCGGTACGAGCTGGATCTGCCCACCTATGCCAATGCGGATGTTTATACGTTGACGGAGGATGTATCTGCTGACCAACTGGCCATATTGAAGGAACTGGGGATTCCCGGAATGGATGTGGAGACCACCACAGTGCGGGAATACAACACCACCTTTGCGGCCCAGCTGCTGGGACATGTGGGCGCCATGACGGAGGAACAGACGGAAACCTATGAAGCCCTGGGCTATGCGCTGGACGCCAAGGTGGGTCAAGACGGCCTGGAGGCAGCCTTTGAGGAGTATCTCCATGGTACCGACGGCGTCAAGGTGGTTACGGTGGCGGCGGACGGTACAGTGTTGGACGAATACTGGGAAGTGGAACCCCAAAGCGGAGCCAACGTGATCACCTCCATTGACATTGGGCTCCAGGAGGTGGCGGAGAAATCTTTGGCTACGCATATTCAAGCCTTGGTGGAATCCAAAGGCGAGGGCGTAGACGGATATGATGCGGATGCCGGTGCTGTGGTGGTCATGGATCCCAATAACGGGGAAGTGCTGGCAGCAGCGAACTATCCCACCTATGATCCCAACGATTATTTCACCAAATATAATGAACTGCTGGAAGCAGAGGTATCGCCGCTGCGGAACCGGGCGCTGTTGGATGCAAATCCTCCGGGCTCCACATTTAAAATGATTACCTCGGTGGCGGCCATGCGAGCGGGAATCAGCCCGGACAACACAGTAGACGGCGAGGGATACTATGAGTTCTCTGATGGTACCAAGCTGGGCTGCTGGATTGTTAACCAGGGCGGTGTCCATGGCATCCTGGATATGCGTGGGGCACTGGCGCAATCCTGTAATATCTACTTCTATACAGTGGGGATGCAGGCGGGAATTACCAAGATAGATGAGGTTGCGGAATCCTTTGGCATTGGCCAGGATTCCGGTTCCGAGATCTATTCCAGCAGCGGGCAGATGGCGTCCCCGGATTTGAAAAAAGAAATATATGGGGACGCGGAATACTCAGACTGGTATATGGCAGATACTGCTACCGCAGCCATCGGGCAGTCCGATACCCGTGTTACGCCTCTGCAGCTGTGCAGCTATGTGACGGCCATCGCCAACGGCGGCACCCTTTATAAAGCCACGTTCCTGCGGCGGGCCGTGTCCTCAGACTTCCAGACGCTGGTGAAAGGGAACGACTATGAACCGGTTGCCACCAATCTTTTAAGCGCCAGCGAATATCAGGTGCTCTATGAAGGCATGCGGATGTGCGTCACGGAGGGTACCGGCTCAGGACTGAGCGATTATCCCATTGAAGTCTGCGCAAAAACCGGCACAGCCCAGCATGGTTCCGGTGGTTCCGATAACGGTGCCTTTGTGTGCTGGGCACCAGCGGACGATCCAGAGATTGTCATTGCCATCTATGTGGATCACGGTGCCTCCGGCGGCAACTTTGCTGGTGTCGCAGAAGATATTCTGGACTATTATTTCAATTCTCAGTATCCCACCCAGGAGGTGGAGATCGAGAATACCATGACGGAGGACTGACGGGGATGGAACCACTGGATTATATTACCCTGACGCCCCAGGAAACGGCAAAGCTGCTCTCTGCGGGCAGCGGTGATGCCGCGCTGGTCTATCTTTACGTCAAGGCCACCGGGGACTATCGGCTGGTCCATGCCCAGGAAAAGCTGCATCTGTCCACTCAGAACCTTGGGTGGGCGGAGTCGCTGCTGAAACAACTGGGGCTGATGGAGATACAGCCGGCCAAGGAACGCTATGACAAATCTCGTGCTCCGGCCTATACCGGGGAATCGGTGACCGCCTATGCTGCAAAAGATCCTTCGTTTACCCTGCTGCAGGGGGAGATCAGTCGGAGGTTGGGCCGGGTGCTGTCCTCAGAGGAACTCAAGACTCTGCTGGCCATTCGGGATTATTTGAAAATGCCACCGGAAGTGGTTGGTATGGTGCTGACCTACTGCCTCCAGCGCAACGAATATTACAACCGATCCCACGGGACAAACCGGACCGTTACCATGCGGGGGATTGAACGGGAGT
>CBCTLT010000353.1:0-2431 GCA_965147785.1 uncultured Oscillospiraceae bacterium | reverse complement strand
CACGCATACTCAAGACCTTCTGAATCTGGCGGCATCGATTCCAGTGGCGTCTGTCAACAGGGTCACGTCGGAATCCTTTGTGGCCACCCAGGTGCTTCCCTCGGTGAGCCGCAGCTGCGGATATCCGGTGATTGCACCGGTGAGGGCTGTATCTACAAAATTCAAACAAGTTTTCCGTTCTGGATCACTACAGCAAAGGTCACCAAACAGCTCCATACCTTCAAAGGTGAACTGAACACCGTACTCCTTTGGAGAATGTGCTCTGGTTTTATAGTAGAATTCATCGTCAGTGAGCATGGTTTCGAGGATGATACCCTTTGTGCAGGTCAGCCGGCAGTCTTTGAGATAGATGTCCACGTTGGTGCTCTTGCAGCGGAACATAGGGCCGGCGCTGAGAAGATCGCAATTTTCCATACGGATGGTACCGATGGCTGTGAGATCTGACATGCCTCCGTGGACCAGGAAACCGTAGCCCTTGCAGGCACCATTGACGTCCCGAAATTGAATGGAGGAATCGCCGTCCTGAATGCCAAAAACGTTACCGGAAGAAATCTGGCAGCGGTTGAGAACCACGTGACAGCCGTTATCAGCGTAGACCACATAGCCGTTGCCACCCACATCAATCTTTGAATCGTCGGCCTCCAGATAAACATATCCACCGGAGGAGTCTGTGGAAAGCGCTGCCCAGGCCTCCGCGTAGATTTCACATCCATAAAAATAGCTTTCGGAGTTATCCATGGACAGGTGCGTACGGCAGTTTCCGCCCAGTCCCAGGGGAGCAGGAGGCTCCATCATTCCCGGACCGATTACCGGTACATACCCATCCGGCAGTGGACCGCCATAGGTGGCGAGCTTTGCGTCAAACACCTTCAATGTGGCTCCGGAGGTTGCAATGGTGGCGGAACGAGTGGCACCATGGGTGACGATCTGACCACCACGGATGTCCACCTTGGCATGATCCGCAGCTAAAACGCCGGCGCCCTTGCAGGTAAAATCACTGCAGCCTGGACCCGACAAATGGATATCCGGTGTCATAACCACGGAAGTTCCCCCGGAAATCACCACGGCATTAAGCTCTGGCTTGTCACAGTCCAGGGAAAAATCAAGAAGGTTTCCCTCTGTAACCGTACCGGAATAGTCTACTGCGCCAGAACGCTGAGAATCAATCTGCCCCTCGGATAACCATAAAGCGGCCTCTGTCTGCTCGGGCTTTGCGAAAGGGGGACGGCTTTTCCCTGCCAGAGGATTGCGTCCGCAGATGAATTGGGTTTTTTCATTCAGATTGGCCATGGATCTTCTCCTTTCACTGGTTGCATATATGTCTGTCCATATTCAGGATACCAAATGAAGGGGACTTCGTCAATGGAGTAGGCTGCAAATTACAGAAATAGAAACCTGGAGATTGAAAATTGATAATGATGTGACGCTGCCTTTTTACACTCGGTATTGCGAAAAAATCGGCAGCCGGACGAGCCGGCTGCCGAACTGTATCTGTACGGAAACGATTATCCGTAGACCCAAGCCGTGGGCAGAGTTCTGCCACCGGGTAGGGCGGTATTGGAGCAACGAGTGATATATTCTCCCTTATAGTACATAATGGCGCTAGTGCCGCCGTCCAGATTCAGAGCCTGAACACAGCCGTATTCCAACAGCAGTTCCGCAATATCCTCCACACCACAGCCCAGACTATCCGAAAGCCGTCCTTCCACAATCACCATCATGGTTTCCAGACGGCTGGATTGTCCAAGCACAGCACGGGGATTGGGACTGTTCCAATCGCTGTTCATAATTTCGCCATCAATGATGAGAGCCGGTTGAAACTCACAGGCATCCCGGGTCCCTTCGCCCACCTCGGAGTCAGAATCCACGATATACATCATGTTGTCATCCCGAAGCTCAATACGCTTTGCAGCACCGCTGAGCCGAGAACCGTAGGTTTCTCCGCTGCAAATGGCAAGACCAGAGATTTCACCGCCGTTTCCGGTACCGTCCGGGTCGATAAAGGCGCTGCCGGAAATGGCCAATACGCCGTCGTTTGCGTCACAAATCCGGCCGGCAGTTTGACCGATGATTCCCAGGGTATCCGCAGCACAAAGCCGCAGCTGACTGGTATCTTTGCAGATGGCCATAATGCCTCGGGACTGGTTTGCGGAAAGGTATACTCGGATCAGCACAATGCCATCCTGGGCATTGATTGCCAGCACCTGATCGCCATAAATGGTTTCGATGGAGGTACCTTCTTCGTCGAGACCGCTTTCATTGATGTCGATACCAGACCAGCCGTTATCCAAAGCTTCCGGATGATCTTCCAGGTATTGATACATGGAGTCCTGGTCCAACTCCCAGAAAAGGTCAAAGAAGATATCCTCATCCGTGGCAGGTTCCTCCACAGATGCTTCCGCTGTTTCCACAGAGGATGCTGCTTCCGGTG
>CBCTLT010000352.1:0-2433 GCA_965147785.1 uncultured Oscillospiraceae bacterium | reverse complement strand
GACCGTCCAAATCACCCAAGGCGGTGTCATAGCTTTGGTCGGCTCTAAGCAGTTTGGAATGGCAGTCCACGATCAGGCCGCCCAAGGTAAAGGTTCCCTCATGAAACTGCACATGCCGTCCGGGAAGCACAGAGGCCAGCTCTCTGGAGAACTTCATATCCACAGGACGCAATAGGATCACGCCATCATAGGGGTTTCCCAACGCCTCAAAGGCCTCCGCGTATAGTTTTTTTAGGTGGGGAAGATACTCGTCTGTCTGGGTAAATGCAACAATACGCTCCCGAACGGCGGCAAAAACCTCTTTCGCGATCTCTTCCCGACGAGTGGCAATGATTCGCTTATCCGCTAACAGACGTCTGGAAATTTCACGGCCGCTTTCTCCAGAAATTTCATTTGCCTGAATCTGGACTTTAGCGGCAATTTCCCGCTTAATCTCCTCTTCTGCAGCAGCCAGACGGCGTTTGCGTTCCTTGTCAATCTGTTTTAGCAGCGTGTCCCGCTCTTTGGCGGCATCGTTTAGAACGATCTGTTTGAATTTATCGAGTTTCTCATTGATATCCGGCATATAATCTCATCCTCATACCTTAATGCCGATTGCTTCACGGATATACCTCGTGATGGAATCGGGGGCTCTGCCAGTGTGATGCCGGTCGGGGATTTCCACCAACAGCGGCCTGACAGAGGTCAGCTTTAATGCGTTTACTTGCTCCGGGCAGAGGGCCGCAAGTTTTTCGTTGATCAGCAAAATTCCAATGGAAGGATCCTTTGCGGCGGCGTCTATTGCGGCCAAAGTTTCCTCGCGGGTCTCTGCTCGGGTGCCCTCAATACCGGCCAGGCGAAGGCCTGTCAGCGTATCTGAATTATCCGAGATCACAAAATACCGCATATTACATAAACAGCATCAGCAGGGCAACCAGCAGTCCGTACAGGGCAACGCCTTCTGCCAGACCAACGAAGATCAGTGCCTTACCAAAGATTGTGTCGTTTTCGCTCATGGCACCCAGGGCAGCAGCTGCGGCAGAGGACACGGCGATACCGCCGCCAACGCCAGAGAGACCAACGGCCAGAGCAGCGCCGATGTACTTCAGACCGTCACCAACACCGGTGGCAGCGGCTGCCGCATCAGCAGCCAGCGCATTGCCAGACATGGCAAACCCGCAGATCGTAACGATGGCTACCAGGCCAAAAAAGCTGAAGCAGTGGGCGATCAGGGGACGGCGGACCGATTTTCCGTGAGTGTGACGACGGGAAATGGCAAGCAAGGGCAGCACGATAGCAGCGGCCATGATAAACATAATCAAGAACGTCATAATAAGTTCCTCCATTACAAGTCAATTTTTTTGGTGCTGTCAATGACGCACGGTTTGAATTTTTTGCCTCCGGACTGGTAGAACCGGCCGAACATCTCATAGAATTCCAGACGCAGAACCTGAATACAAACCATCAGACCCTCAATTCCCATGACAATGATATTGCCCAGCACCAGAACGATGGGGGAGGCAGGATCTCCTGCCAGAGTATAAACAACCAGCATCATGCCGGCGTGGCAGATAGCGTAGGCTCCGACCCGCAGGAAGGAGACCGTGTTTGTGACAAAAGAGAGGATCACTTCAAACATTTCGAAGAAGTTTTCCGCAATAAAACCTCCGATAGATTCAGGTTTCCAGTCCTTTTGGTGGGAAACCAGTTTGCCCAATGGCTCCTGGCAGAACATTATCAAAATCGGAATAACGATCAGGCAGACGATATAAACTGCGCTGAATACTTTTGCGCCGGTGACAAGCATAACGATTGCACCAATCACAACGGCCAGATAAAAGATCAGACCTGCAACGGAATTATTGGTAAAGAAGATTTTCTTCAAATCCTTTTGGCGGATTCCGTTGATAATGTTGATTACCATCATCATGATAATGGTGACAACACCGATTGCTGCGGACACCAGCAATATTCGTGTGGCATTTTCTCCCGATTCCAGCACATGGAACCCGGGGATCAGCTCCTCATAGCCAAAGAAGCTGCCGAAGACAAAGCCAAATATCACGGAAAAGATGCCGACACTGCCCAAAATTCCACCCAGCCACATTCCTTTTTTCTTGTAAAGGAAAATCCCCAGTGCAATAAGAACTAAGCCCTGTCCCACGTCTCCGTACATAATGCCAAAGAGAATGGAATACGTGACAGCCATCAAAAAAGTCGGGTCGAATTCATTATAGGCCGGCAGGCCATACATCTCTGTAAAGGGCTGGAACAGACGGGCCCAGAAATTATTTTTCAAAAGGACAGGTGGAGTCTCTCCTTTAATGGATCTGGGAGAATCCTCGGCCAGCATCAAATCTGGGAAGGCAGAAAAGCGATCTTTGATCCGATCCAGTTCCTGGGCGGGGACCCAGCCACAGAGCATAAACGTATTGTCTTCCGTGTGGACCGCAT
>CBCTLT010000351.1:0-2453 GCA_965147785.1 uncultured Oscillospiraceae bacterium | reverse complement strand
TCTGAAAAGTCTTGTGGCCATGCTGAACGCGTCCCTGACTGATTTGACCCACGATGAGATCACCCCCCAGCTTATGAGCAAGATCCAGCGCAATGCGGGGTCCGCCGCCAATCTGGTTTCCGTCATCGTGGAATTCGCCATGAAGACCATTGAAGACGAGCAGAAAAAAGAGGTGTTTGTCACCGGTCAGACCAAGCTGCTGGGACAGCCCGAATATCAGGACATCGGCAAGGCCACGGAGCTGAACTCTCATCTGGATGAGGATGTGATCTCCACACTGCCGGTGCCGGATGCAGATTCCAGCGTCAAAATCCTGGTGGGCCCGGAGAACGTGTCCCAGGCCCTGAAGGAGACCAGCGTGGTCATGGCACGGTACGATTTAGGCGACGGTATGCAGGGCATGCTGGGTGTGGTGGGACCCACGCGAATGGACTACGCCCAGGTGGCTGCCCGGCTTTCATATTTTGCCGAGGGATTGGGCAAGATGTTTTCAAAGGCGCTTCCCCCATCCCCCTCGGTTCCGGATGCCCCAGACACCCACAAACAGGAGGATTGATGTCCGATGGATGAAAATTTGAAAAATCAACAGGAAACAGCGGAGAACTTGGAAGAAACCAAAGTTTCGGAGGAAGCTGCACCTGAGAATACCGCAGAAAACGAAGCTCCCGAAACAGTCCAGGCGCCCCAGCCGGATCCCCTGGAGGAGGCCGAAAAAAAGCTCCAACAGGAGCATGAGCAATATCTCCGTCTGGCTGCGGAATATGACAACTTCCGCAAGCGTTCTCAGAAGGAGAAGGATAACCTCTACCGGGACGCCAAGGCGGATACCGTGGAAAAGTTTCTGCCGGTTTTCGACAATCTTAGTCGAGCTCTGGATCAGGACACCGCCGATGCCGCCTATAAAAAGGGCGTGGAGATGACCATGACCGGTCTGCAGGAAATTCTGAAAAAACTGGACGTCACGATTTACGGTGAGCCCGGCGACATCTTCTCCCCGGAGCTGCACAACGCCGTGATGCACATAGAAGACGACAATTACAAAGAGGGCGAGATCGTCCAAGTATTCCAAAAAGGTTTTAAACTGGGCGAGAAGGTCATACGGTTTGCCATGGTGCAAACTGCGAACTAGCCCCATTTGATTTTGTAAAATATAGATTTTCATATAGGAGGAACTTTATTATGGCTAAAATGATTGGTATTGATTTGGGCACTACAAACTCCTGCGTTGCAGTGATGGAGGGCGGCGAGCCCGTGGTTATCGCAAACGCTGAGGGCAGCAGAACTACCCCTTCCGTGGTGGCATTTTCCAAGACCGGTGAGCGTATGGTAGGTCAGGTGGCAAAGCGCCAGGCCATCCAGAACCCCGACCGGACCATCGCATCCATCAAGCGTAAGATGGGCACGGATCAGAAGGTTACTGTGGACGGCAAGCACTACACCCCCCAGGAGATCTCCGCCATGATCCTGCAGAAGCTGAAGGCGGACGCCGAGGCCTATCTGGGTCAGACCGTGACGGAGGCGGTTATCACTGTCCCCGCATACTTCAACGACGCCCAGCGCCAGGCCACCAAGGACGCCGGCCGGATCGCCGGTCTGGACGTCAAGCGTATCATCAACGAACCCACCGCGGCTGCACTGGCCTACGGTGTGGACAAAGAGGAAGACCAGAAGGTCATGGTATATGACCTGGGCGGCGGTACCTTCGACGTCTCCATCCTGGAGATCGGCGACGGCGTCATCGAGGTTCTGGCCACTGCCGGCGACACCCATCTGGGCGGCGACGACTTCGACCAGAGAATCATGAACTATCTGGCTTCCGAGTTCAAAAAGGAAAACGGCATTGACCTGACCGCCGACAAGGTGGCTATGCAGCGTCTGAAGGAGGCCGCTGAGAAAGCAAAGATCGAGCTCTCCAGCGTCACCACCTCCAACATCAACCTGCCCTATATCACCGCCGACGCCACCGGCCCCAAGCATCTGGACGTGACCCTGTCCCGGGCCAAGTTCAATGAACTCACCGCCGATCTGGTAGAAAAGACCATGGTGCCTGTTCGCCAGGCTATGAGCGACGCCGGTCTTTCCAACTCCGACCTGTCCAAGGTCCTGCTGGTGGGCGGCTCCAGCCGTATTCCCGCTGTGCAGGAAGCCGTGAAGAAGATCACCGGTAAGGAAGGCTTCAAGGGCATCAACCCCGACGAATGCGTGGCCATGGGCGCTGCCATTCAGGCTGGCGTGCTGGGCGGCGACGTCAAGGGTCTGCTGTTGCTGGACGTGACCCCGCTGAGCCTGGGCATTGAGACCATGGGCGGCGTGTTCACCAAGCTCATTGAGCGTAACACCACTATTCCCACCAAGAAGAGCCAGATCTTCTCCACCGCTGCAGACAACCAGACTTCCGTGGAAGTCCATGTGCTCCAGGGCGAGCGCGAGAGGGCTGCCTACAACAAGACGTT
>CBCTLT010000350.1:0-2467 GCA_965147785.1 uncultured Oscillospiraceae bacterium | reverse complement strand
GAGCCCCATCTGGCCCAGGCAGGGGAGAACTGGCCCTCCGACAGTCTCATCGCCCACTATGCCCAGCGGGCCAAGGGTGGTGCAGCCATCGTCACCTGCGATGGCAACTCCTTCGGTACCCGGCCCGGCGGCAACGGCTGGGACGCATCCAGTCCCGATGCCCAGAACTATATGTCCCAGATGGCCGATGCGGTTCATTTCTATGGGGCAAGGGCCCATGGCGTCATCATGATGTTTGCACCTCCCGGTATGGATCCCTCTGCAAATGTGCCCCAGATCCGCATGATGCCTGGCTCCAAAGCCACCCTGACCTCCGACAAACAGGAGATCCCCACCGAAACCCTTTACGAACTGATCGAAAAATATGCCCAGCTTGCAAAGAATATGGCAGACTGCGGATTTGACGGTACTTACATCCATATGTCCTACCGGATGGTGCTGCCCGGCAGAATGCTTTCGCCCATCACCAATCGCCGCACCGACGAATTTGGCGGCAGCTTTGAAAATCGAATCCGCTTCTCCCTGCTTTTGTGCAAACGGATCAAGGAACTGTGCGGCAAAAATTTTCTCATCGAGGCCTCCGTTTCCGGGCACGACATCGAGCCAGAGGGATGGTCCCTGGACGACACCGTGGCTTTTGCCAAGGCCGCCGAAGGGCTCATCGACATTCTCACCATCCGCTCCATGGAGCTGGACAACCAGCATCCCACCGGCTTTGCCAAGAGCAGGACACCCTTCCTGTACATGGCGGAATATGTCAAGAGCAAGGGCGTCAAGCAGGCCATTGCCGCCTCCGCCGGGTTCTTTGATCCGGAGGATTGCGAAGCGGCCATTGCCTCCGGCAAAGCGGACCTCCTGTCCATGGCCAGGGCCTTTGTATCCAACCCGGACTATGGCCGCCTGGTCCAGCAGGGGAAAACGGAAGACATTGTGCCTTGCCTCCGCTGCAACAAGTGCCATGCCGGAAACCACCATCTCACGGTCTGTGTGGTGAATCCACGGTTTGGATCAGAAAAATGGATGGACCGGCTCATCGTCCCAGTGGAAAACCAAAAGAAAATTGCTATTATCGGCGGCGGTCCTGCCGGCATGAAGGCGGCCATCACTGCTGCAGATCGTGGACACACCGTGGATCTCTTTGAGAAGAACGACCATCTGGGCGGTATGATCGACCACAGCCGTTACGCTTCCTTCAAGTGGCCCATGCTGAATTTGCTGAAATACTTTGAGCGGAAGGTAAACGGCCATCCGGGTATTACTGTTCATCTGGACTGTGCTCCGGATCCCCAGTGGCTGGAAACGCAAAACTATGACGCGGTCATTGCCGCCGTGGGCTCCGTACCCGTTGTACCGCCCATTCCGGGAATCGAAAACGCCATTCCTGCCACGCGGGCATTTGGCCACGAGGAATTTGTGACGGATCAGGTGGTTATCATCGGCGGCGGTGAGATCGGTGTGGAAACCGGCCTCCATCTGGCCCAGAAGGGAAAACAGGTTACAGTCATCGAGATGAAGGATGTGGTGGCGGAGGAAGCCAAGCGAGTCCACTACTACAATATGTTCATAGATGCAGTGGAGGAATATGCGGACAGCCTGAAAATCGTCCTGAAGGCCACCTGCACCGAGGTAACTTCTGCCGGTGTGACTTACCGGGACGAGAACGGAGCGCTGCACACGGTGGAAGCGGGTACCGTTCTGCTGGCTGCCGGCATGAAGGCAAATGTCAGCACCGCCATGGAATACGCCGCCTGCGGCAAGCAGTTTTTTGCCATTGGGGACTGCGGTACCGTGGGCAACCTGCAGACCGCCATCCGGACAGGATACCAGATTGCAAACAGCATTTAAAGTATACCGCCGGCAGGGATCATCCCTGCCGGTTGGTCTGCCTGGAGCACATCAGTTTGCACATTGTCAGCGGCAATGGTGTGAATTAGGCACCGAGATTTTTGGACAGAAATCTTTAACCAGGTGGACGATCCCCCCCGGCCTTTGCCGACAGGGGGATTTTTCGTTTCGGTATAGATGGGGGGCAGGGTACTCAGACAAGCCTTCCACCGCATAGGATGTACGGGTGATGAAGCGTGCATTGCTATGAAAATGCGGATCAGACTTTGGAGATAGTGTCCGTTTTCCGGGGAAAGGGTTCCCTTGTGGAGGTAATCGGCCAATACCTGCTGGAGCAGCAGGACGAAATATTTGCATCCCAGTCAGAAAGATCCGATGGCAATGGGGCTGTAGGATTAGAACAGGAGCAACGGCGGTGAGCATAGGTCAGAGTCATTTCGAGCGCTATTTTGTACATCTGTATTTGAGACTGTCCAAGGACGACGATGGTACAGGAGAAAGCGCCAGCATCAAAACACAGCGGGAGATACTCCAGCAGTATGCCCAGAACCACAATTTCCTGGTGGCGGGAGAATACGTGGACGACGGCTACTCCGGCACCAGCTATGACCGGCCGGAGTTC
>CBCTLT010000349.1:0-2471 GCA_965147785.1 uncultured Oscillospiraceae bacterium | reverse complement strand
ACTCGTACAAATTTCCCAGGCTCATCCGGCAGCCGCAGAATATCGGGAACGGAATCCGGCACAGCAACAATCCCCAAAAGCCAATGATTCTTATTTCGGAGCAGCGCAGCGGCATAGAGCGCCTTGTTCTTGAGGTGTGGAAACGGATGCCGTGGATCAATAATTTGAGGAGACAGCAGCGGCCGGATATTTTCTTTATAGTATTGATGGATATAGCCACGCTGTTTTTCTTCCAGCAACTCGTAGGGGATGTCTTCCACCCCATAGGCTTTGAGTTCTTGGAGCAGCTTGGCATATGCTGCGTCTCTGGAGCGAATCATAGGCCGCACTGCATCATAGATCAGATCCAGCTGCTGCCGCGGCGTCTTGCCGCTTTTGTTTTCCACCACCCGGGGGGTCATGACGGACAAATCAAACAGACTTCCCACCCGAACCATAAAGAACTCATCCAAATTGCTGGTAAAGATGGAGATGAATTTGAGTCGCTCCAGCAGAGGCACCGTGGGATCCTGGGCCTCTTCCAGAACTCTTGCGTTAAATTTCAGCCAGCTTAATTCCCGATTTTGCGTATAGCTCAGGTCATGCATGCCTATATGTTCCGACATAAATAACCCTCCCGTACCCCGTAGGGACTGATATAGATTTCATGACTGCAAAGCATGTTGCACAGTGTTTTCATCAGCAGCGTCCCCGGAATAATGGTATGAATCCGTTCCGGGCAAATTCGTAGCGCCAGATCTCTGGTCTTTTTCTTTTTTTGCTGCAGCCGCAGGCAGACTTCTGTCAATTGCGACCGCGTCAGTGTTCTATTGTCAGCCGGCAATTGATGATAGACGTTGGCAATTTTCAAAACTGCCCGGGCGGTTCCACCTACGCCACAGAGATATTTTACACTTTTTTCCGGCAAATTTGCTTGCTCCAATGTTTTGGATATTTGCTCCGTAATGGTCTTGATCTCGGAATCTTTGGGCCATATTCCAGAAACATTCTCCCGAAACAAGTTCAGTGAACCAATGGCCAAACTCTGGGCGCTTAAAATCTCCCCATGAGAAAAGGCCACCAATTCTGTGCTTCCACCACCGATGTCGAACAGCACTCCCTGCTTTAGATGCGAGGAAGCCAGCGCTCCATAGTAACCTAGCCGGGCCTCCTGCTCTCCGGAAATCACATCAATCTTCAGCCCGGTCCGTTGCTGTATTTCCTCCACAGCCTCTTTGGTGTTGCAAATGTTACGAAGCGACGCCGTGGCAAACACATGCATCTCCTCCATCCCAAACAGCCTGAGCAGATGCTGAAAATTCTCCAGTGCTTCGCAGGCTCTGCTAATTCCCTGGGGCGATAATACGCCTTTTTCGATATAACTTGCCAAACCCGCCGTCTCCTTTTCAGAGAACAACAGGTGAAAATCATTTTCCGCCTTTTTTTCATACACCGAAAGGCGGATCGTATTGGAACCTAGGTCCACAATAGCATATTTTCCCATACTATCCCTCGATTGATTATTTTGACACAGTGCCGTAAATCTGCACTGCATATTGTCGTTACTATACCACATCAAAGTAAAAAATATATCGCATATTATGTAAGGAATCTGTAAACTTCCCAGGATGCTGTTTTTATTTGGTACGCAAAAACATCCGAGCTTTTCCCATGGGAAGCCCGGACACCGGCAGCTTTATCGCAAGTGGAGGCCGCCCCATAGGGCGGCCTCCAAACAAATCCCTATCACTGAACTGCGCGCTCCATTTCCGCGACGCGTACTTTGATCTGACGGACGGAAGAATCCACAGCGGAGATCATGGGTGTTTTGCCCTGATCCACATTCTCCCGGAAGTACCGCAGGAGCGTGATGCATCTGTCGTTGCCGATCTTACCCAGAGAACTGATGGTCTCCATCAAGAGCTCGTCGTCCGCCTGCCGGTCGTTGAGAATGACCGACAGCAAATCAATGCATCCATTGCCGCCTGCGCTACCGCAAGCTTTGGCGATCTTCATTTTGGAAGCGCTGTCCGCTTCCCCCAGATTGTGGAGCAGCTTATCCCACTGTCTTTTGGCAATAAGCTTATCTACCTTTTTGTTGATGTTGCCCATAGGTACCCCTCTTTCTGCCATTTCGGCATTATTTGGTCAAGAAGATATTTCTCCTTCGTCTCCAGTATAGGCATATTTTTCATTTTTGTCAATCATACCAAGTAAATCAATTTTCCACAAATATGTTTTGTGCAATTTATATATTTTTACTGAAAGCACCTGCCAATCCTTTCGCCCGATGGCAGCGACAAAATCTCTGGCGGGCCTTGACATTTTCCCTTCTCCGTGGTACGATACAACAAACGAAAAAAGCAATGAAGGGGAAAAAGACAGGTTTTTCCGTGTCAGAGAGCCGGCGGTGGGTGCAAGCCGGGGACGGAGTTCCTGTGGATTACTGGCCCCGGAGCTGTCCGCCTGAAGGCTTGCTGTAGGGTGGAACG
>CBCTLT010000348.1:0-2480 GCA_965147785.1 uncultured Oscillospiraceae bacterium | reverse complement strand
GTCTATGCTTACTTCACTGACTGGCTCACCGATTCCCTGCTGCCTAAGGTACAGTCAGCGGTGGTCAGCCTCACCTCCAGTGTGGTGGGCATGGCCAAAGCCCTCATCAATCTGGTCATCGGCCTGATTATATCCATCTACCTGCTCATGGGGAAGCGGAAATTCCTCTCCCAGGCCAAAAAATTCTGCTACGGAATTCTGGGCACAAAGAAGGCCGGCTATGTGTGCAATGTCTGCACCTATGCCAACCAAACCTTTGGCCGCTATATCTGCGGCGTCATTACCGATTCCCTCTGCGTCGGCATTCTCTGCTTCATTGGCCTGCAGATCCTGAAGATGCCTTACGCCACGCTGATCGCCATTATCGTAGGCTGCACCAACATCATCCCCTTCTTTGGCCCCTATCTGGGCGGTATCCCCTCAGCGCTGCTGCTGCTGGTCATTGATCCCCTCTACTGTCTCTACTTTATTATTTTCATCCTGGTGCTGCAGCAGGTGGATGGCAATATCCTAAATCCCTTGATTCTGGGCGACGCCACCGGGATTAGTGGATTCTGGGTGGTGGTGTCCATCCTGGTGATGGGCAGCTTCTATGGTATTCTGGGTATGGTCGTAGCTGTTCCCCTGTTTGCCGTGATCTACAAGATCCTTACAGAGATTACGAATCGACTGCTGACAAATCGAGGTCTATCCATCGTCACTGAGGACTATGAGGCTTGGAATTATCCGCCCCGGCCCAATTCCGATCACTGGCGAAAACCCATCAGCCGTCGGAAACGCCGTCGGGCTGTCCGGTCCTCCTCCGACAGTTCCGAGCAGGCGTCTGTGGAGGATTCCTCCGCCACCTCGGACCAGGAGAATGCCTCTGCCCCGGAGGACACGGAATAGCGGCAAAGCTTTTCCCGGAAGTATAAATTATCTGTTGAGAACCGGAGGGCAATGTTGTATAATAGGCTTTGACAGATACATCTGCCATCCGTTATCCCACATATATTCTTTTACGGAGGTAAATTGAAAATGTTTGATGCTCTGATTGAAAAGCTGAAGGCATCCCCCAAGACCATTGTCTTCACCGAGGGCCCCGATGCCCGTATTCTGGAGGCCACTTCCCGTCTTCTGGCCGACGGCATTGTGAAGGTGGTTCTGGTGGGCAAGGTTGCCGAAGTCGAAGCTGCTGCCAAGAAGGGCGGCTTCAACATCGAAGGTGCCGAGATCATCGATCCCGAGACCTATCCCGAGATGGACGCCATGGTAGAAAAGATGGTGGAGCTCCGCAAGGGCAAGATGACCCCCGAGCAGTGCAAGGCCAATCTGCTCAAGGGCAACTACTTCGGCACCATGCTGGTAAAGATGGGCAAGGCCGAGTGCCTGCTGGGCGGTGCCACCTATTCCACGGCGGATACGGTCCGTCCCGCGCTGCAGCTCATTAAGACCAAGCCCGGCAACACCATCGTGTCCTCCTGCTTTATTATGGTCCGCGACAACGCCGACGGCACCCAGGAGAAACTGGCCATGGGCGACTGCGCCATCAACATCCATCCCACCGAGGACAACCTGGTGGAAATCGCCCAGGAAACTGCTAAGTGTGCTAAGACCTTCGGCATTGATCCCAAGGTCGCCTTCCTGAGCTTCTCCACCAAGGGCTCTGCCAAGGATGACGAGGTCACCAAGGTTCAGAACGCTGTAGCAAAGGCCAAGGAAGTCATGGACGTGCCCGTGGACGGTGAGATGCAGTTTGACGCCGCCGTGGCTCCTGAAGTTGGTCAGCTGAAGTTCCCCGGCTCTCCCGTTGCCGGCCAGGCCAACACCTTCATCTTCCCCGACGTCACCGCCGGCAACATCGGCTACAAGATCGCTGCCCGTCTGGGCGGATTCGCCGCCTACGGTCCCATCCTGCTGGGTCTGAACGCACCCATCAACGACCTGAGCCGTGGCTGCAATGCCGACGAGGTCTATAAGATGGCCATTATCACCGCCGGTCTGGCATAATTCCTGTACATCCATGTGGTGCGGAACGGCCTGTTCCGCACCACAATTTTATCTGTAGAGGAGCAGAGCATTGCATGAAAAAGGTGAAATTTGCCGCCATCGGCATTGCCGCGCTGCTGTGTATTGCCGGCGCCATCTATCTGTATTCCACCTATTTGGGAAACGGCAACTGGCCGAAACGGTTCTCTTCCGAGCTGGATCGCTTTTTCGGCAGCGGAAACTGGCAGGTCCTCTCCGAAGAATCCAATTTAAGCCGGATGTATACCCGACGGACCACCAACGCGAATGGTACGTCCCAGGAGGTGCCGGGACGATATCAAAACTGGCTCATCGGCTTCACCGATCGTTCCGGGGAAAATATTTCCTATCAGATCACCAACCACACGCTGAAAATCAACCATGATAAATACTGGTTTCTGAGTTCCAAGCGTTATTCCAGCCGCCAGGCCCTTACACTGGAACTGATGGATGTTGCCATGTCCATTGCGGAA
>CBCTLT010000347.1:0-2490 GCA_965147785.1 uncultured Oscillospiraceae bacterium | reverse complement strand
GGTTTTTCATTTTTAGGAAACGAATTGTTTGGAAGCAGAGGCCAATATGTGGAGCTTATTATGCACCAGGTTTCCAATCCGTATCGCAATCACGGTATAGGGACGAAGCTTTTTCAACTAATTTGCAAGGATGCAGTAAATGCAGGGGCTGAACGTATCTATATTTCAGCCAATTCGTCAAAAGAAACACAGGCGTTTTACGCCGCTGTTGGGTGTACACTTGCTGAGGAAGTCAATCAATAAATTTCAGAAAAAGAGCCTTTTGATATTCAAATGGAATATAAACTGCCACAATTATAGTCTGCGACTGTTTGTTTGCAATTAGCGGCAAAATTTAAACAACGGTCAGTACTATTGACGAACGAATAGTACTAAAAAAGAGAGCGAACTGGTCATAGTACAGTTCGCTCTCTTTGTGCCTAAAATACATTCAAATCAATGTTCGTAAGGAAAACGTCATGATGGGTGCTGACGTATAAAGCAAGTGTATCCTCGACTGTAATGTCTGGAGGAAAGTAGTGGGAACAGACCCTTTTGTGGAAATTGATTGGCCAGTTTCCTTTTTGGTACTTTCTTTTTTCTTGAAAAGCGGGATAATGAAGGCAGAAACCCAAGGATCCAACTCCATGTTTGAACGAAAGAAACGGAACGGCTGAGTCCAAGGCTGCGGTTATGCCGGGGAGTGCCCCGCATGATAATTTTCAACAAGAATGGAGGAAGAGACTGTGAAAAAGAAATGTTTGACTTGGATGCTGTTGGCGGCGCTGGTGCTGACCTGCCTGGCAGGCTGCGGAGAAAACGCGGCTTCCGAGGCGGAGAAGGCGTCAGAGACGGAAACCGCCAGCGTGCAGACGGAGGCTCCTGCGGAAGCAACGGAGGCCGCGGAGGAACCGGCTTCGGCCCAGGAAGCTTCCGCGGCGGGAGAATCTGTCCTGGAAGCGGAGCCGCTGCCGGAGCTGGCGGTAAAACTGCCTCTGGAGGAGACCGCTACCATCACCATTTGGGACGTGTTCCCCCCACCCCTGGTGGGCTATATGGAAGGCCCCTGGGACTGTTCTTCCAACGCCCTGCTGGAAGAGGCCACCAATGTAAAACTGGAATATACCACCGCCAGTACGGAGGTGGCGTCGGAGCAGTTCAACCTGATGGTGGCCACAGGCATATACTGTGACCTGATCTATGGCGTCAACGACTTCTATCCGGCCGGTGCGGATGCGGCCATCGCTGACGACATCATTATCGACGTGAAGGATATGGCCGCCACGCTGCCCAATTATCAGGCTCTTTTGGCGGAATTCCCGGATGCGGAGGAATTGACGCCGGGCGGCCATATGTACCGGTTCCCCTTGATTGCCACGGAGCAGTTTTCGGATCTGGTCCAGGGCATGTCCACCCGGGGAGATTGGCTTTCCGAATTGGGGGCGGAGCCGCCGGAGACCTATGAGGAATTCCATGATTTGCTGCTGGACTACAAAAACAGCTACGGCGGCGGCACCTACCTGATGGATGCCTCCGGATTTTCTCCCGCATTGGCCGGTGGCTTTGGGATCACCAATGATTTTTACCAGGTGGATGGCCAGATCAAATATGGTCCCATGGAGGAGGGCTACCGGGAGTATGTGGAGTATGCCCAGAACCTCTACGCAGAAGGGCTGCTGTGTCCCGACTTCTACACGCTGTTCGGCCCTCCCACGGATCTGATTTCCAACGGTACCGTGGGTATCTGGACCTGTGACGTGGGCATGTGGAACATGTTCACCTCCGGCATCGACACCGAGGGATATACCACCATCGGTTTTGCCAACCCCCTGAAAACACCGGGGGAAAAGACCCATTTCTCCCAGGAAGTCACCCGGATCAGCGAGGGCTTCTCCATCAGTACCGGCTGTGAGGATCTGGATCTGATGGCGGCCTACATCAACTACCTCTACAGCGACGAATTTGCGCTGATCGCCAACTACGGCAAGGAAGGGGAGGGCTTCGAGTACGACGAAGCAGGGAATCCCCATCTGTCGGATCTGGTGCTCCACAATACGGAGACCATCACCAGCTTTGCAGTGAAGAAGTATACGCTGTTCTCCTACCTGCCCCGGCAGGATATCCAGACCCGGTTTGCCGATGCCTATGACGAGCAGCAGCTCGATACCATCGAGCTTTGGACCAACAGCGGGGACAGTGCCTATCTGCTGCCCAGCGCCTTCTCTCTGGATGAGAACGACAGCAATACGGTGGCTGCGCTCATGAGCGATATTGAGACCAGCGTGGACGAATACCTGCTGGGATTCATCACCGGATCCATTCCCCTGTCTCAGTACGATCAGTTCCTGGCAGGCCTGTCGGATATGGGAATCCAGGAGGCCATTGACATCTATCAGGCTGCGCTGGATCAGTACGAGGCCTGAGCAAGCGAAGTAAAAACAACAAAGCCGGCAGCGGATTTTGAAGTGACCCCGAAAAGTTAGACAATATTTTTGAAGAAATTGTTCAAGC
>CBCTLT010000346.1:0-2497 GCA_965147785.1 uncultured Oscillospiraceae bacterium | reverse complement strand
CCTGTTTCAAATTTTATAAAAAAGGGCTTGACAAAAGAGTAAATCTGTATTATTGTAGTATTGTACTAAGTGACTAATACAACAGAACAAACCGGGAGGTGCTTTATGGAGTGGCATTTTAACAACGACGCCCCCATCTATTCCCAGCTGGTGGAACAGATGACGCTGCGGATCGTAACGGCGGTGTATATGCCTGGACAGCGTATGCCGTCGGTGCGGGATCTTGCGGTGGAAGCTGGCGTCAATCCCAATACCATGCAGCGGGCCCTGGGAGAACTGGAGCGAAACGGGCTGGTGTTCAGCCAGAGGACCAGCGGAAGATTTGTGACGGAGGATATCAAGATGATCGAAGATGCAAAGCGGACGTTGGCGTCCAGACAAATTCAGACATTCCTGCGGGCCATGGATCAGCTTGGCTATCAGCCGGGAGAAATTATCGCGCTGGTGAAAACCGCGCAGGAGAAGGAGGAGAAAGAGAATGTCGCCAATTCTTGAGTGCAGAGATCTCTGCAAAAGCTATGGAAACGTGCAGGCTCTGGATCATGTGAACGTGTCTATTGAGCCTGGAAAGATCGTGGGTCTGCTGGGGCCCAACGGCAGCGGAAAGACCACACTGATCAAAATGGCCAATGGACTTTTGACCTGGAACAGCGGAACGCTGTTGATCGACGGGATGGAACCGGGGATAGAGACCAAAGGAATCATTTCTTATTTGCCGGAGCGAACCTATCTCTCTGTCTGGATGTCCGCCAAGCAGACTCTGGACTTTTTTGAGGATTTTTATCCGGATTTCCGCCGGAGAAAGGCCGAGGAGATGCTGGAGCATCTGAATATTCGGCAGGATCAAAAGATCCGGCAGATGTCTAAGGGTACCAGAGAAAAGGTGCAGCTCATTCTGGTCATGAGCCGGGAGGCAAAACTCTATCTGCTGGATGAACCCATCGGTGGTGTTGACCCGGCCACCCGGGATTACATCCTAAATACAATCATTGGCAACTATAATCCAGAGGCCACCGTGATCATTTCCACCCATTTGATTGCGGATGTGGAACAGGTTCTGGACGAAGTTGTGTTTATCAGTCAGGGACAGATCGTATTGCAGAAATCCGTGGATGAAATTCGGGAGGAACAGGGCAGATCGGTAGATCAGCTGTTCCGGGAGGTGTTCAGATGCTGACGAAATTATTAAAGCATGAATTTAAGGCCACAGGCCGACTGATGTGGGTAATCTATGCGGCTATGGCGATTCTGAGTATCGGCGCAAACTTTTCCATGCGCTACTTGGATCGGGGAGAGAACAAGATTTTGTCGGCGCTGACAGGTGTCATTCTGGTGATTTGGGTGCTTTCCCTTGTGGTGGGGATTGTGGCCACCATCGTGCTGATGGTACGGCAATTCCAGAAAAACCTTTTGACGGATGAGGGCTATCTCATGTTTACGCTGCCTTGCTCTGTCCATCATCTGGTGCTGTCCAAGATTATTGTTGCGGCGGTCTGGTTTGTGGTCAGCATTTTGGTGACGATCCTTTGTGTGATGATCGCGGTATTCCAGAGCGCATTTCTCCAGGATGCAGTCGAGTTCCTGCGGATTTTGGTGGATGCAATGACCGTAAAATATGCCCTCAATGGTACCGCCGTTGCAATCGAACTGCTGGTGCTGATCTTCCTGAGCTGTGCCCTGAGCTGCATGCAGTTCTATAGCGCCATCTCCATCGGCTATGGATTTACCAATCATAAGGCCCTGTGGTCTGTGGTGTTTTACTTCATTCAGTCCGTAGTGCTTCAAATTGTGGCGACCTTGTTCATGACGCTGACGCTGAGCACCCAGGTGGTGGAGTCCTCCATGGAGATCACAATCCGGTTGACGCAAATGCAGGCCTGGCATCTGACCATGCTGTTGTACTGCGGGTTGGAGTTGGTGCTTTGTGCAGTGTTCTACATCATCACGGTGATGAACCTGAAGAAACGGCTGAATTTGGCCTGAAAACATACTGCGGGCCTGAGATTCCATCCTGGAATCTCAGGCCCGATTTTTGTTGTAGTGGGAGAAAAGAATCAGTTCTCGTCGGAATCCTCCGGGGCGTTGGGGTCAAACTCCACATCGCCTCCAAAGGAGGCCAGCAGAGATTCTAACTCTTGAATGCTCTGGCGCATCTGGGCGGGATCCTTGCTGCGCTTGGCCCGGGTGGCATTCCGCAGGGCTTCCGTCCGGGCGTGCTTTTGGTCCCGGGTGAGCTTTCTGGCGGATTGTGCCTGGAACATGAGCTGCTCCAGCTGATCCTTTGCGGTGGCCTCCTCTTTCTGCTGCTGATCTGCGGCGGCATATTGCTGAGCCTCCCGAATCGCCCGATCGATGTCCTCCTGGGATAGGATAGAGGAGGCAGTGATGGTGATGGCTTGCTGCTTGCCTGTACCAAGATCCTTGGCGGAGACATTGACGATGCCGTTGGCGTCGATGTGAAAGTGATAAATCAAGTGTAAATTTATCAGGAGATGCT
>CBCTLT010000345.1:0-2525 GCA_965147785.1 uncultured Oscillospiraceae bacterium | reverse complement strand
TTGGGGAGGATGTTCGGGTTCGAATTCCCCGAGAACTTCAATTATCCCTATGTCTCGAAATCCATATCTTAAGGAATTTGAGGAAGGAAATGATGCAGCAGACTTTATCAGTGATTATCAAAATGACAGTCACTTTACTGCAACAAATTCTGAGATTTCCATTAGTGAGGATGGAACTGCTGTATATAATGCAGCTGCATGGGCACTGGCAACAGACGAATGCACTGTATATAGAAGCGATGACGGCAGCATCTACATCATCCGCTGTCTTGATGATAACGATGAGGAAGCACGTCAGAGTGCCATCGATTCAGAGATCGAAAGCAGAAAGACAGCATTGTTCTCAGAGAAATATGCCGAGATTCAGGACGATTCTTCCAAGTTTAAGGTAGATGAGGATGTGATTGACACAATCCGCTTTACAACTCCGGTTTACGTAGCACCAAGCGAGGAAGAAACATCAGAAAGTGAAACTAGTGGTGAGGAAACCTCAGAAAGTGAAACTGGCGAGGACGAATCAACAAAAGAAGAAAAATCAAGTGAGTCTGATGAGTCAGAGCAAATACAGCTTCCAGATGCCCCCCTCTGATGTAACCGTAACAGCCCAGTTCCAGATCATCCACTGCGACGGCGATACGGACTGCCCCTCCGGGGCCTATGAAGACGTAGAGGAAGACACGTGGTACCACGACTATGTGGACTTCGTTTTGAGACGGGGCTACATGGTGGGCATCAGTGAAGGTCCCTACATCTTTGGCACGGAGCTGCATCTGACCCGGGCCCAGGCTATCCAGACTCTCTACCAAATAGAGGGGAAGCCCGGAACCAGCTATGTAACGGATTACAACGATGTCAGTGACAATCAGTGGTTCGCCCAGGCGATCGCCTGGGGCACGGAGAACGGCATTGTGGAAGGCCGGGACGATGGTACGTTCGATCCCGACGGCAATATCACCCGAGAAGAGCTGGTGACCATGCTCTATCGGTATGTGAAGGAATACAAGATCCTGTCCGTGGAGACGGAAGGCGGCATTCCCGAAACCTTTACCGATGCAGATCAGGTGGGCAGCTATGCGGTGGACGCCTTTGCCTGGGCCATTGACCGCAGCATTGTCAACGGCATCACCGACACCACCCTGGAACCCCGAACCCTGTCCCGCCGCTGCGAGATGGCAAAACTGATTGCCACCCTCTGCGCGGTCTATCCTGAGATCCCATAACTCCTATTTTTGAAAACTGCGGCCCATCGTGGAAGCGAAAGCTCCCCCGGTGGACCGCAGTTTTCATATGGTCCGGTCGGAGCGTCCTCTGCGCCGACCGGTTTTTGTACTTCCTAAAAAGCAATTTGCAGGCAAAATTGTCCCTGTCGATAGCGGCAGGAACAAGTGGCCCGATACCGCTGGCAAAAGCTGCGAATAGACTGCATCCCCACGCCATGCCCGTCTTGTGCACTTGTTGGAAATCCATCCTGATCCAGGGCCACAGGGGCATTGCAGGAATTGACCACCTCAATCATCAGTCGCGGATAATGAATCGCCCGGCAGACAATTCGCCTTTGCTCCTCAGGCAGCTGTTTACAGGCATGAATGGCATTCTCCAAAGCATTTGCAAGCACAAGGGACAGCCCTGCTTCATCCACCGGCAGCTTCTCCGGAAAGGACAAATGGGCCTCCACCTGAATGTTATTTTGCTGTGCCTTTTTAAAGTAGGCAGAAAACATGGCGTTGAGCACAGGCGCCGTGCACCATTGCTTTGGTTTTGTCTCCTCCAGATGTTCCTTTGCCGCCGCTATGTATTCCAACACCTCTCTGTCTCTGCCCGCCTTTTCTCTATGGAGGAATTCCATTGAAAAACAAAAAGCAGCTATGGCTTTTTATGATTACCGCACTCTGCGTTATTTTTATAACAAGCTCGGTAATGGCAATCAAGTTATTCGCCCAATCACAAAAGGAACAAAAAGCATTTGAAGAGCTTGTGTCCTTTGTCGAAGAGACAAATTCTCAAAATAACACTTACAAGCCAACGCTTTCTCAAAAGAACGGATCCGCTGAGACAGACTATATTTCCCCTTATGCTTATCTAAAAGAACAAAATGAAGATTTTTTTGGATGGATTTCCATAGAAGGAACGCAGATAAACTATCCGGTGGTATACACACCATCCGATCCAGAATACTATTTGCGCAGGGATTTTGACGGAAATGATTCCAGAAGCGGCGTACCGTTTTGGGACGGAAGCTTCCTACCGGAAGGCGTATTTTACTTGATCCACGGGCACAATATGCAAAACGGCACCATGTTTTACAGCTTCTTTCCTACCGGGATCAGGACTTTTGGGAGGCCTATCCCAACATCCAGTTCGATACCTTGACGCAAACCGGCAGCTTTGCTGTGATGGCAGCTTTCGTCGTCCAGCTCTCCGCAGAACCGGAGGACGAATTTTCATACTATACCTATCAGGATCTGCGTGACCAGGAGATTTTTGAACGCTTTATGCAGCATGTCCAGAGCGACGCCCTCTATGAC
>CBCTLT010000344.1:0-2526 GCA_965147785.1 uncultured Oscillospiraceae bacterium | reverse complement strand
AATCGGCTCCATTCTACGGACAGCCGGAATCCGGACATTGGCTGCGTAGATAAACGATATGTTCTCGGAAAGGCCTTGCAGATTGTACTGCCTCTGAGCCGGTTTGGAGGTATTTCATGAATATTCAGTGGTATCCTGGTCATATGACAAAAACCCGCCGGCAAATGGAACAGGATATTCGTCTGGTGGATGCGGTCTGTGAAATTGTGGACGCTCGGATTCCTCTGTCCAGCCGAAATCCGGATATTGACGCTATCTGTGGCAGCAAACCCCGCATGATCATTCTCAATCGAATCGACATGGCGGATCCTGCCATGACCAAAACTTGGGCTGCCCATTTTAGACGGCAAGGCTTGACTGTGCTGGAGACGGACTGTAAAAACCGGAAGGGGATTAGCCAGTTTGCGCCAACAGTTCGCACCCTTTTAAAGGACAAGCTACAGCAATATGTCAGCAAAGGCCAAGTGGGCCGCACCCTTCGCGTGATGGTGGTGGGGATTCCCAATGTGGGGAAATCCACGTTCATCAATCAGGTGGCAGGACGCAAGTCCGCCAAGGCGGAGAATCGTCCCGGCGTTACCCGGGGCAAGCAGTGGATCCGCGTGGAAAACGGGTTGGAACTGTTGGATACCCCGGGGATCCTGTGGCCCAAATTCGACGATGTTGCGGTGGGTATGAAACTGGCCTATACCGGCGCGGTGAAGGACAATGTGATTGACATAGAGACGCTGGCGGTAAACCTGATGTCCTATCTGGGCACAGAATACCCGGAGGCTCTGGAGGCCCGGTACAAAATTTCCGTGCCCGAAGGGGCCACGGGAGAGGAACTGCTGGAACTGGCGGGGAGAAAGCGCGGAATGCTGATCTCCGGCGGAGAAGTGGATTTGGAACGGATGAGCCGGGTGCTTCTGGAGGAATATCGGAACTGCAAGCTGGGACGTTTTACACTGGAGGAACCTGAGGAGGAAACTGCCGATGGCAAAGAAAACTGATCCGCCGGTGGATCTCTGGGAGATTCAAAATCAATATGCGGCCCAGGGCTACCGCTTGATCTGCGGTGTGGACGAGGCGGGAAGAGGTCCTCTTGCAGGCCCGGTCTGTGCCGCTGCAGTGATTTTGCCTCAGGGGTTTGAGATTCCCGGACTGAACGATTCTAAGCAGCTCACCGATAAAAAGCGGCGGGAGCTGTATCCCATCATTATGGGGGAGGCCATATCCTATGGAATTGCCTTTGTGGAAGAACAAAGGATCGATCGGGACAATATTTTAAACGCCACCTTTCAGGCCATGAAAAGCGCGATCCACCAGCTGTGGCCTAGGCCGGATTTGGCACTGATTGATGGAAACCGTACCACGGATTTTGGGGTGGAAGCGATCCCGGTGGTCAAAGGAGATGCCAAGGTGGCTTCCATTGCGGCGGCTTCTATTTTGGCGAAGGTGGCCCGAGATCAGTATATGGAAGCTATTGACGCGGTGTATCCCCAGTATGGTTTTGCGGTGCATAAGGGGTATGGCACCAAGCGGCACTATGAGGCCATCGAAACATATGGTCCCTGTCCCATCCATCGCAGGACGTTCCTTAAAAAGTTCTATGGCAACTAGCCGGGAACTGGGGGAGTGGGGAGAAGCACTGGCGGCCAAGTATATGATACAAAAGGGTTTTTCCCTGTTGGAACATAATTACCATAGCCGTTACGGAGAAATCGACCTGATTCTGGAGAACAGTGACTATGTGGTCTTTGCGGAGGTCAAACTCCGGAAATCCAGCCGTTACGGAACACCGGCAGAAGCGGTAACGCCTAGAAAACAGGAAAAACTGCGGCTTACGGCAATGTGTTATCTACAGAACCATGGAGTGGAGAAACAGCCCCGCTTTGACGTGATAGAGCTCTATGCACCCCAGGGAAAACAGACTCCCAAAATTTTCATTCACCACATTGAAAACGCCTTTTGACGGCCTCTGGGCCGCATCGATACAAAAGAAAGCAGGGATGAATCTATGAAATACCTCAGCACAAGAAATGCGGCCCTTCGGTATGATGCGGCCCAGGTAATCACCCAGGGCTTGAGCCGGGATGGAGGCCTGTTTACTCCGGAATGTTTCCCAAAGGTGACCAAGGAAATGCTGGAGGCTTTGGTGCCGGCTGGATATCAGGAACGGGCTGTAAAACTGATTGGGCTGTTTCTGGAGGAATTTTCTGAGGAAGAGCTGAACGAGTATGCTGGCAAAGCCTACGCGGTGGGCAAAAAATTTGACACAGAGGCGGTGGCTCCGGTCCACCATGTCACCGAGGGCACCGAGGTGCTGGAACTGTGGCACGGCCCCACCTGCGCTTTTAAAGACTTTGCGCTGCAAATGCTGCCCTATCTTTTGACAGCCTCGTTGAAAAAAACCGGAGAACAGAAAACTGCCTGCATTTTGGTCGCCACATCCGGCGACACAGGTAAGGCTGCGTTGGAAGGCTTCTGCGATGTGGATCACACCAAAATTCTGGTGTTCTATCCCAAGGACGGCGTATCCGAGAT
>CBCTLT010000343.1:0-2528 GCA_965147785.1 uncultured Oscillospiraceae bacterium | reverse complement strand
CATAAGCTTATACGCATTTTTACACGCACTTCGCCTTTCCCCATTTATGCAGCGGGAGAATAGCCCATCTCTTGTTTATCCAAAAAGCAGCATTGGACGATTTTTGTTTTCTGCGCTATACTTATGGAAAAGGAGTGGATATGGATGAAAAAAGCAACTCGTTTTCAGTACGTCATAGCCGGCACAATGATGATGCTGTTTCTGGGCGCCATCTATGCCTGGAGCTACTTTAAGACAGCGCTTTCCGCAGAATTCCCCCTGTGGAATCAAAAGCAGCTGAGCCTGACTTTTACCATTATGATGATTCTGTTCGCGGGAGGCGGCCTGCTGGGCGGCAAGCTTTCCAAAACCATCAAACACTCCGTTTTGGCATTGGTTTCCGGTGTGTTGATGCTCATCGGTTTTGGGATGATTTCCTTCCTGCCGGCCATGCACGAGACCGCCGCACTGATGATTCTGTACATCTTTTACGGCGGCTTTACCGGCCTTGGTGTAGGCATCGGCTATAACATCGTCCTGGCCTGCGTGAACAGCTGGTTCCCGGACAAGGACGGCCTGATCTCCGGCATTCTGCTCACCGGATTTGGCTTCAGCAGCCTTATCATCGGCAGTGCGGCAAGTGCGCTGCTCCGTATTACAAATCTGTTTGTGATCTTTCGCGGGCTCGGTATCCTCTGCTTTGCGGTCATGTCATTGGGCAGCCTGTTTCTGCGATTCCCGGGGCCTGAGGATGCCCTCCCCGCCCCCCGGCAAAAGGCTGTAGTCTCCGGCGGACAGGACTACACCACTGCTCAGATGCTTCGGCGCCCTACCTTCTGGCTTTACTTTCTCTGGAACCTCTGCATGAGCGCCACCGGTATGCTGGTCATTAACAACGCTTCCTCCATCGCCCTGTTTTTTGGCGCCGCCGCCACCGTGGGCCTGCTGGTCTCTATTTTCAACAGCGGCGGCCGGCTGTTTATTGGTGCGTCCATGGATAAGTTTGGCTGGAAGATCACCATGTTTATTGACAATGCGGTGATTATCGGCGCAGGGCTTTTGATGGTTCTGGGTAATTCCCTGAACCTGTTTCCCTTGGTGCTGGTCGGCATGCTGCTGGCAGGGGTCTGTTACGGCGGCGGCGTGACCATCCAGGCTTCCCTGGTGCGGAGCTTTTACGGCAGCAAGAATTATGCTGTAAACTTCTCCACCTGCAATCTGGTGATGATTCCCGCCGCCTTTATCGGCCCCATGATCTCCGCCGCACTGGTGGATGCTGCCGGCGGTGCCTTTGGGCCTACTTTTATCATGGTGGTGGTCATGGGCCTCGGCTCTCTGCTGATCAACTTCTTTATTCGGAAGCCCTGAGTCTTTACCGCATAGCTCTTATTTTGATATGCAAAAGGAGAATTTACTATGAAAATGTCTGATTACCGCCCTCTCCCCCCATGTCTGGCTCATAACTGCGGCTTCCACGACGGCCCTCCTGAGGGAGCACAACCACCGGACGGCTTTGTACTTCCACCAAACTTTGAAGAAATGCACAAAAAAGAACAGGCCGCCAAAGCCCGACGGCTCCCGCTGGCAGAGCAGTTTCAGGCTGGCTCCTTGGAGGCGGAAGGCCTTACCATGCCCTATCGCCTGTATGTCCCCCAGAATTTAACCTCCGGGAAGCTGTATCCCATGGTCATCTTTTTCCACGGAGCCGGAGAGCGGGGCACAGATAATCTGGCGCAGCTCACTGCCTATGACGCCGCCCATGTTTGGGTCTGGAATCAGCAGGATGGCGGCGAGCCATGCTTTGTTCTGGCCCCCCAGATGACCGGTGACGGCTGGCTGGAACCGCGGTTGCTGGCAGCATCCCGCATCATAGATACTGTGACTGCCCAATATCCCATTGATCCAAAACGCCTGTATCTTACGGGCATGAGCATGGGCGGCGGTGCATGCTGGCGGATGAACTACATGTTTCCACACCGGTTTGCAGCAGTAGTCCCTGTGTGTCCGCATTGTGGTCTGAACATGCAGGAGGAAATTGACCCAGAGGCCATTGGACTTGTCGCCGATTCTTTTGTAGATAAGCCCCTGTGGCTGTTTCACGCAGAAGACGACATGGTTGTCAGCGTAGAGACCTCTCGCCAGTTGGCTGCTGCTCTGGCGCAGCGAAGCATGATTCGCGGAAAGGATTTCTTCTATACAGAATATCCCGCAGCATGCCGCTACAATCATGGCTGCTGGAATATCGCTTATGCAGACAAAGCCATGCGTCAGTGGCTGCTTCAGCAAAGTCTTTGATTCAAAATACCCACCGCAATTCTGAGATAACCGTCTCAGTCTGCGGTGGGTTTTGCAACGTTGAAATAAGTAAATTTGTACCGGTAAGTTGTTCCGCAGATGCGGTGCCATTCTCAGGCCTTTCAAAAAATGAAATCACCTTGCACAAGCAGTTATTGTAAGCACGCCTTCAGTACGATATAATAAGCTTGCGATAGCCAATCGTATCATTCGACAACAACAGGATCTCCTTTGATTCGATGGGACATAACCCC
>CBCTLT010000342.1:0-2530 GCA_965147785.1 uncultured Oscillospiraceae bacterium | reverse complement strand
ATGCCGCTCTGGACAGTGCGGAAACCTGGGCCAATCCAACCCAGTTCATGTTGGATTCCACCGGCCATACCACCCTCCGGTCCGGCTGTCCCCCCGACTATTTCTCGCCCGACGGGCAGGACTGGGGCAACCCCCTGTACCGCTGGCCTGCCATGGAACAGGATAGCTACACCTGGTGGAAACAACGCCTTCGTCAGGCCTTTCGGTGCTACGACTATGTACGACTGGATCACTTCCGTTCCTTTGCCGCCTACTATGCCATTCCCGCCGGTGAATCCGCCCGCAATGGCTACTGGATGAAGGGGGCAGGGGTGGCCTTCTTCCGGGAAATGGCGCGGGAATTTGGCTGTCTTCCCATTGTGGCGGAGGATCTGGGGGAGACAGACAGCGAACTCACGGTTCTCCTCCATCACACCGGCCTTTCCGGCATGGACGTGTGGCAGTTCTCCCAGGACGCAATGATCCATATGCCGCCGGAAGCTGCTGCTCATCGGGTCTTTTTCTCCGGCACCCACGACAACCAGACGCTGCAGGGCTTTCTCACCACTTCGGGAGATACCCGGGATTCCCGGGAGATCCTTCGGGATCTTCTGGCCTGTCCGGCTGCCGCTGTGATCCTGCCGGTGCAGGACGTGCTGGGTCTGGGAGATGAGGCCAGGATCAATACCCCCGGCGTTCCTGAGGGCAATTGGGTTTGGCGCATGACAGAAGCACAATTGGAGGCTTTGAAACGAGGCGGAATCCTATGAGGCTATTTTACGCCCTGCCTTTTGCCCAAAAAACACGACACGATATGGAAGCACTGCAATCCCAACTGCTTCCTCAATTGGAACGCGGCCGTCCGACCCAGCGGGAGAATCTCCATCTGACCCTGGCCTTTTTGGGCGATGTTGCACCCAGTCACGTCCCTGCTTTGCGTGGCATCCGCAAGGAATTGCAGCAGACGCCCGTCTTTTCCCTCTGCTTTGACCGGATCGGCACCTTTGGCGGGAAACAGCCCGTGCTCTATCTGGCACCGCAGTCATCTCCCATTCTTTTTGCCTTGGAGCAAAGGCTCCGAACCGCTTTGGAGCAGCAGGGATTCTTTCTGGAATCCAGGCCCTTTATACCCCATGTGACGCTGATCCGCAATGCCAGGACCTATGCAAATCTGAGCTTTTCGGCGCCTACCTTCCCGGCCATTCATGCGGAGATAACCTCGGTTTCTCTGATGCTGTCAGATCGCCAGGAAGGACGGCTGGTCTACACGCCGTTAGCTTCCATCTTCTTTTCCGACTAGCCGATATAGCCGCAGCGAGATTTCCAAAGTCCCGCTGTGGCTGTATTTTTTGTAAATGATCTTGTAATAACACTTCATTTCATCGGATTTCTTCACAAAAAACACATATTGTTGCGTAACCTTTGAAAATTCACTTGCTTAATGTGCAAAACTGCTCTATAATATTAAGAAATGTAACTTGTTACGCCACCTGTATTGAGGAGAGTAGAAAATGACCAAAGAGGAACTGTATCAGTCCAAGTTTATTTCCTTGGACCAGGCGCTGGGTATGATTCAATCCGGCGACACCATTACCCTGGGCTTCTACGGCAATGAGCCCCGGAATATGCTCCGAAAGCTCCACACCATTGCAGACCGCGTGGAGGATGTTACCGTATGGTGCACCAATCCCGCTGAGGAGTATCCCTTTTTGATGGATGATTCCCTCAAAGGCAAAATCGACATCATGACCGTGTTCTACGGTCCCATTCTGCGGAAGATCCACAAGAGCGGCCGGGTACACTACGCTCCTCACAATATCCATTCTGCAGTAGAATGTATGTGCGACTGCAAAAAGCCCAACGTCTTTTTGGCCTCCGTCACGCCTCCCGATGAGTATGGCTATGTGTACATGTCCATGAGCCAGCAGACGGAATACGAGATGTTTGACGTTTGTGACCTGCATATTTTTGAAATCAACGAAAATCTGCCCCACACCTTCGGTTCCACCCGGATTCCCATTGAAAAGGTGGAGTATTTTGTCAAGGCCGACAGTCCCGTTTCCGCCGCACCGGATTATCCCATTTCCAAGGAGCTTTGGACCATTGCCGAGCATGTGGCCTCCCTCATCAACGACGGAGACACCATTCAGCTGGGTTTCGGCGGGCTGCCCCATGCCGTGGCGGAAAACCTGATGGACAAGCACGATCTGGGCGTCCACACGGAGATGTTCTCCAACTCCCTTTACCACCTGATGGAGGCCGGCGTCGTCACCAACGACCGGAAATCGATCCACCGTGGCAAAGCCATCTGCGCCTTCTGTTGGGGCGATGAATCCTTTAACCGGTTTATCGACTACAACCCCGCCATTCAGGTCATGCCTGTAAGCTACACCAATAACCCCAACACTATCATGGCCAATGACAACATGGTTTCCGTGAACTCCGCCCTGCAAATTGATCTGACCGGTCAAATCTGCTCGGAATCTTTGGGCTTCTCCCAGTTCTCCGGCACTGGCGGAGCCACTGACTACGCCTATGGCGCGTTTCATTC
>CBCTLT010000341.1:0-2531 GCA_965147785.1 uncultured Oscillospiraceae bacterium | reverse complement strand
ATCGTATCTGAATAGGACACCTGAGCATCCTCCCCCGATACCGTGGCGGTAATCCCCTCCGCAGTTTCCGGGGACAGCACCGTCAGCGACGATTCGCCGCCCACCACCCCGCTGCAATCCAGGGTAAATTCCCGCACATAGTCCCCGTAGTCTGCCTCCAGCTCCACACTGAAATTGCACTGTCCCGCGTTGGTCAATGCAGTCCGGAAGCTGACCGGGGTTTGCGCCGACTCTTTCTCTGCTCCGCAGGCGCACAGCAGAAGCAGCATCATCATTGGTACGGCAAATCTCAGCCGCACAGGTTTGTCCTCCGTTATCTAAGAATTTCGGACAGGGCCTCGATCATATCCGTAGGCAGCATGCTCCTTCGGCCAAACCGTTTCGCACAAAGATCTCCCGCTGCACCATGGATCCACACCGCAGCAGCCGCAGCCTTCACCGGTTCCATCCCCTGCCCCAGCAGGCAGGTCAGGATACCGGAGAGCACATCGCCGCTGCCGCCGGTGGCCATACCGGGATTCCCCGTGGAGTTCACATAAACCGTTCCATCCGGTCCTGCCACCACCGTGCGATATCCCTTGAGCACCACGATGGCGCCGGAACGCCGAGCCATTTCTTTAGCGGCGGAAATTCGATCCAGAGCAGGATCACCGCCGATTCTCAAAAACTCTCCGGTATGAGGCGTCAGCACCACTGGGACCGATACCTTGTCCAGTCTATCTATATGCCCCGCCAGTACGTTTATGCCATCTGCATCCAATACAACGGGACATTTTGCGGCCTCCAGCACCCCGTAGACCACTTCCTCCGTATCGTAGCTTTTCCCCATCCCGGGTCCCACCAGGCAGGCGTCCATATCCGCAAGACGGTCCTGCAGTTCCGGCACGGCAATTTTAGAAAACCGGCCATTTCCGGTGGCGGGCATTGGAAATACCACCGGCTCCTCCAACTTGGAGGCCACAATGGCATATACAGATTCGGGCACACCCAGATAGACCAGTCCCGCGCCGCTGCGCAGAGCAGCCTTTGCCGCCATGGAAGCTGCTCCAGTGAATCCTGTGGAGCCGCAGATCAAAAGAAGCTTTCCCATATCTCCCTTGTGGCTCTCCAGTCCAGACTTGGGCAGCCACCTCCGAACCATTGCTTCCGTCACATATTCCCCCACAAACTGGGCTCGTTCCGTTGCCTGCTCGGGGATTCCGATATCATGAACCACAAGCCTGCCTGTATACTCCGTACCTGGAGGCAGAAGCTGGCCGGTTTTGGGTAGATGAAAGGTCACGGTCACGTCGGCTTTTACGGCACATCCCAGTACCTGCCCGGAATCGGCGCAGACGCCGCTGGCAATGTCGCAGGAAAGTACAGGGATATCACTGTTGTTCACAGCACGGATCAGTTCCTCATACTTGCCGACGATTGGCCGGGAAAGGCCCGTACCGAATAGGGCATCCACAATCAGATCCCAGCCGGATTGCAGGATGGAAACGTCCTGATAAGGTTCCAGTTCTCCTCCCGCAGTTTGGAGCCGCTGGACCATGGACCGGCTGTCCGTCGTCAGCTTTGAAGCGTCACCCACCATGACGCACTGGACCTCATAGCCCCGTTCCAGCAGCAGCGCTGCAACGCCAATACCGTCTCCGCCATTATTTCCGCTGCCGCAAAGAATCAAGACTCGGCCGCCTTTCGGAAGCAGCTTTTCCACTTCCGCGGCTGCTCCTTCTGCGGCATGAAGCATCAAGGTCTCTCCGGGAATCCCTAATTTCTCTATGGAAAAGCGGTCCATTTCCCGCATGGCCGCACTGCCGGTAAATTTCATGCCTTCGTCCCCTTGAGCCGGCTGCGGAGATATTTGCCCATAGCCTCCCGCAGTCTGGGCGAGGGCTGCAGCACCGCAAATCCGTAGCCGCCGTCACTCTTTTCATAAATCATGAACCAGCGTCCTGCGGCATTTTTATAGCTTGAAAAATCCAGGATCTCCGATACCTGGTATCCCTTGGTCTCCGATTCAAATTCCGATGTATAGGGCGCCATGACCTGGATTTGCTTTTGATTGATCTCCAGGACCCGCTTCCGTTTCCGCTTCGCCATGATTTTATCCACGTCTAGGTCGCCGTTGGTGAAGGAATACTCAAATTCCACATACTGAAATTTGATTCCCAGATATGCTGCGAACAAGATAATTAGAATCAGCACGCTGTTGATAAACGGTACCACAAGCCAAACAACCACAGACAAAAATAGTGCCGCCACCACAATAAGTACGCTCAGCAGAAAATTGCCGAGATTTTTCCGACGGACCACCATTTCCTCTACAAAAATATCGTCTTCAAACATAATGGCTACCCTCAATTTTCACAGTATTTACCGCCGTATCCGGGCCGTATTTTGTTATTATATTCTATTTTTTCATATTTCACCTCCGACATTTTCTTATATTTTCTTTTTATATTTTAGTTAATTTGTTATGATATCAAATCTATTTATTTGTGTATTATTTTCATTAAGCTCTACCTTTTATAACTTTTACTCAT
>CBCTLT010000340.1:0-2569 GCA_965147785.1 uncultured Oscillospiraceae bacterium | reverse complement strand
GGCAGATCTGAGTATGCTGGAGGCAGTGCTGTGCCGCGGGGATCGGAAGCTCTGTGACGTATTGCTGCGGGCCCATGAGTTGGGGTGCAAAATGGACGGCTGGAGCGACTATTTTCAGATGGACAAATGGCTTCAGGCTTTTTCTGACTGCGGGATCGACCCGGCCTGGTATGCCCAGCGGCAGCGGGACAGGGATGAGATTTTCCCGTGGGAGACCATTTCCATCGGGATTCCAAAGTCGTTCTTCTGGCGAGAGCGGGAGGCGGCCTATCGTTCAGAAATCACGCCGGACTGCCGAAAACAGTGTACCGGCTGCGGGGCAAATCTCTTATATCAGGGGGGCGTTTGCGATGAATAGACTGCTGTTTGAAAAGACGGGGAAGGCTGTCTATATCTCCCACCTGGACACCATGGCTCTGTTCCCAAGAGTGTTTTTGCGGGCCGGGCTCCATGTGAAGTTTACCCAGGGAATGAGTCCCCATGCCTATGTATCCATTGCACTGCCTCTAAGCGTGGGAATGAGCAGCCAGTGCGAGATCCTGGATTTTACCCTGGAGGAAGAAGGGGTGGCGCTGGACACGTTGCCGGATCGACTCAATCCCTATTTCCCCGCCGGTATCCGGGTGCTGGAGGCTTATGACAGTAACCGGAAAATCAAGGAACTTCAGTATTTGCAGGTAAATGTGACGCTGGAATACGACCAAGGAGTGCCTGAAGGTTCGGTGGAAGAAATCAAGCAGATGCTGTCCCGGGAACAGATTCTTGTGGAGAAAAAGACGAAAAAGGGGCTTGCGGAGACGGATATTCGGCCCATGATCCAGGAGATGGATGTGGAGCAGATCAATGGGCAGGAGATTGCGCTCCGGGGTGTAATCTGCGGTCAGAATCCTTCTCTGAATCCCCAGTATCTGGTACAAGCTTTAGAACGGTATTTGCCCCAATGTGCACCGGATTTTTACCGGTGTCATCGAGTAGAGGTGCTGGATCAGCAGCTACAGGTCTTTCGATAATGGAAAAGTGCTGTCCTCATGTGGGGACAGCACTTTTGGCATATGGATTATGGATGCTGCGGCTTGGGCAGCTTGGAGAGTTCTGCGGCAAAGGCCGCCATATGGTCCGGTACGGGAATGTTTTGAGGACACTTCTCTACACAAGCGCCGCAGGAAATGCAGGCCTCCGGCAAATGCTTCATGCGTTCCAGACTCATCCAGATCATGGGTCCTGGGCTGAGTCGGTAACGATTGTAGATGCTTAGCAGCTCCGGGATGTCCAGCTCCATGGGGCAGCCGTCGCAGTAATGGCAGGCGGTACAGGGAATGATATGCTGAGATTTGAAAAGCTCTAGGGCCTTGTCCAGGGCGCTTTGTTCCATAGGCGTCAGAGGACATCCCTGGGAGAAGGTCTTGAGATTGTCCTGGGCCTGCTCCAGCTTGGTCATACCGCTGAGGATCACATGGACGCCCTCCAGGCCAAAAAGATAGCGGAATGACCAGGAGGCAATGGAACGATGGGGATCCGCATCCTTGAGCACCTGATCGGCCTCGTCGCTCAAGGACGCCAGTCTGCCACCCCGGCAGGGCTCCATGACCCAGACTGGTAGTCCGTGTTTTCGGATGATTTCATACTGCAGCTTTGCGTTCTGGAATTCCCAATCGAAGTAGTTGAGCTGAATTTGAACAAATTCAAAGCAATCATATGTATCAAGGAAGCGCTGCAGCGTCTCCGGTTTTGCATGGCAGGAGAAGCCCAGATGCCGAATCCGGCCCTGCTTTTTCTGTTCCAGCAAATAGGGGATGACGCCCTTTTCCTTGTTCGTAAATACGTCGTAGGATCCTTCGTTTAAATTGTGCAGCAGATAAAAATCAAAGTGATCCACCTGACATTTGGAGAGCTGCTCCTCAAAAAGTTCCGCCGGAGAACGGCCCTGACTCAGAGGGCCGGAGGGCATTTTGGTGGCCAGGAAAAAGCTGTCCCGGGGATACTTTTTCAAGGTGTTCCCGATGAAGATTTCCGACTGTCCTCCGTGATACATATAGGCGGTGTCAAAATAGTTGACGCCGTTTTCGTATAAAAGGTCGATGATCTTCTCCGCAGCGGCCGTGTCGATGGGACCATTTGCTCCGTCTACGGTGGGCAGACGCATATTGCCCATGCCCAGCAGAGATATTTTTTCCCCACAGGTTTCCCGATAAATCACAGGACATACCTCCTTTGTAATTTGGCTCTGTGCTAATTATACCAAATTTTTGAGATAATGTCACGATTGTTTTGTGAGAACATATAATCCTTGCAGTTTTTTATGGAATGGCCTATAATCATACAGGAGCGTCGGGCAAGAAACCCGGCAGGAATGTGTAAGCTCCATCCCTTGAGGTGGAGACTGGGAGCGAATGGTATGAAGGATAAACGAATCGACTATGAGATCCTGCGGCTGCTTGCAATTGTGGGGGTGGTATTCAATCACACCCAAAGCCGGGGGTTTGAACTGTATATGGTGGAAAACTGTAGCACAGTCAACTATGTGGGGTCCCTGCTGTTGGGAATCTTGTGTAAAATGGCGGTGCCCCTT
>CBCTLT010000339.1:0-2591 GCA_965147785.1 uncultured Oscillospiraceae bacterium | reverse complement strand
AAATGGAGTACACTCATGAACGTAAAAATTCAGTTATTGAACCATTTTGGAGGAATGAGGTTCAGGAAAGGAACAGCTATGCGCCGATTTCAGCAGAGGGTCTGCGGCATTGTGTTGCAGGTGTTATATCGTGCCATTCGTGTGCTGTCTCACTGTGACAGCAGCGTCCGGCAGGAACTTCTGGCCCTTCCGGAAGGGCAGATCATACGTTTTTCCGTGTCCCCCCATGAGAGGTCCAAATGCCTGACCTTTCAGATTCTTCAGGGGACCATCCGCAAGGCAAAGCCTGAGGTAGTGCCGGATATTCATATTACCTTTAAAAATGAGGCCATGGCCTTTCGGGTTTTTACCGGACGGATGGGCATTGCAGGGGCCTATGCGGCCCACGCCTTTATCCTCAAGGGGAATATCAATGAGGCCATGGGCATCGTCCGCGTGGTGGACCGGGTAGAGGGGTATTTATTCCCTCGGTTCATGAGCCGCAGAATATTAAAGGAGATTCCCCAAAAGCAGGTGCCCACGCTGGTGGTGTACCTGCGCTTGATTCCCGGAATGTAAAGGAGAAGTCCTATGTTGCCGTTATACTATGAATATCATAATCCTGTAAAAATCCTCTCCGGGGAAGCTTCCCTGGAGAACATCCCCTATGAGCTGGCCGTACTGGAGGCAAAAGCGCCTCTGCTGCTCAGTGACGCAGGACTGGTGAAGGCTGGCGCAGTGGATACCGTGATCCGGGCCATGCGGCCTGCGGAGGCCAAAGCGATCTATACGGAGATTCCACCGGATTCCTCTGTGGAGACAGTGAATACCATCGCCCAGTTTTTTAAAAAAAACGGATGCGACAGCATCCTGGCGGTGGGAGGTGGCAGCGTCATCGACACGGCCAAGGGCGTGCGGATGCTGATTTCCCAAAACGCATCGGATTTGGAGCAGCTCATGGGCTGCGAGGTGCTTACCGCCGGACGGCATATCCCCTTCATCGCGGTACCCACCACAGCAGGCACCGGCAGTGAATGTACGCCGGTGGCTGTGATCTCCAATCCTCAAAAGCGGGTAAAGCAGGAATACATATCCGCCCATCTGCTGCCCGATGTGGCGGTATTGGATGTGCGGATGACCATGACGTTGCCCCCAAAGGTCACGGCCAGTACAGGAATCGACGCGCTGTGCCATGCGGTAGAGGCCTATACCTGTCTTCAGAAAAACCCCATGTCCGACGCCTATGCCGTCGCCGCCATGGCGCTGATTCGGGAGAACCTGCCCAAGGCAGTGGCTAAACCCAATGACAAGCAGGCACGGCTGGCCATGGCCAATGCTAGCCTGATGGCGGGGACGGCCTTTGGCAATTCCATGGTGGGATTGGTCCACGCCATTGGACACAGTCTGGGTGGTATCTGCCATGTAGCCCATGGAGATGCCATGAGCATTCTATTGCCCCATGTGATGGCGTATAACCTGGATGCCTGTGGGGAAAGCTATGGAAAGCTTTTGCTATTTCTGGCTGGACCGGAAACATATGTGCAAACGCCGGAGCAGAAACGGGGACAGGCTGCAGTGGAGTGGGTCAAAGCCTTTGTCTCCTCCTTCCATGGAGCCTGCGGCCTGCCGCTGACCCTGCGGGACACGGGAAGGGTAAAAGAGTCGGATTTGGCGGAAGTGGCTCGCAGTGCTATCAGTGATGGGGCCATGATCGTGAATCCCAAGGCTGCGGGTGTGGATGAGATCCTGGATATTTTGAGAAAGGCCTGGTGACAAAGATGGATGCGGCCAAACTGCTGGAAAAACAGCAAAACTATTTTCGGTCCGGGGCAACCCGCAGTCCGGCTATGCGTTGTTTGATGCTGGACAGTCTCTACCGGGCAATCCAGAAGATGGAACCGGAGATCCATGAGGCCCTGAAAAAGGATTTGGGCAAAAGCGCCTTTGAAAGCTATATGTGCGAGACAGGGCTGACCTTGGGTGAGATCAGCTATATGAAAAAGCATCTGCACCGGTTTGCTGCCAAGGAGCGGGTTCGGACGCCCATGTCCCAATTTCCCTCCCGCAGCTATATTTTGAAGGAGCCCTACGGCACCGTGCTGATTATGAGTCCCTGGAACTACCCCTTTATGCTGACCATAGAGCCCATGGTGGACGCTATCGCGGCAGGAAATACGGTAGTGCTGAAGCCCAGCGCCTATTCGCCCCATACCTCCAGTGTCATCAAGAGGTTGATTGAGTCGGTATTCCCGGAGGAATATGTGGCAGTGGTGGAGGGCGGCCGTGCAGAGAATGCGGATCTGCTGGAGCAGCCCTTTGACTATATCTTTTTCACCGGCGGCACCACGGTGGGCCGACTGGTACTGGAAAAAGCGGCGAAGCATTTTACCCCGGTGACCCTGGAAATGGGCGGCAAAAGTCCCTGCATTGTGGACGAGACAGCGGACCTCAAGGTGGCGGCCAGTCGTGTGGCCTTTGGCAAGTACCTTAACTGTGGTCAAACCTGTGTGGCACCGGACTACCTGCTGATTCAGGAATCTTTGGTAGACCGCTTCCTGCCTCTACTGGAGCAGGCGATCCGGGATATGTACGGAGAGAATCCGTTGGAGAAC
>CBCTLT010000338.1:0-2593 GCA_965147785.1 uncultured Oscillospiraceae bacterium | reverse complement strand
ATACAAGGCCTGTCTGGATGTGGGCTGTAGCTGCCCCAACCGGGATGGAACAGCAGGCCATGGAGGCTGTATTTTTTGCGATTCCGGCAGCCGGTATTTTGCGGGAACCGGTACGGTGACAGAGCAGCTTCAGGCGGAGCGCGAACGGATCCACAAAAAACGACCGGAGGCCAAGCTCATCGCCTATTTTCAGGCTGGAACCAATACTTATGGAGTGCTGACACAGTTGAAGCATCAATGGCGGGAGGCGTTGACGTTTCCCAATGTGGTTGGCATATCCATTGCCACCCGGGCGGACTGCCTGGGGGAGCCGGTATTGGAGGCATTGGAGGAACTACACCGCCAAACCCATTTGACAGTGGAGCTGGGGCTCCAGACCATACATGACGAAACGGCCATGCGAATTGGCAGAGGCCATGGCTTTGACGAGTTCCTTCGAGGCTATGGGCGGCTGCAGCAGCGGGGGATCCGAACCTGCGTCCATCTGATCGATGGATTGCCGGGAGAAGATTCAGCCATGATGGTGGAGACAGCCCGGCAGCTGGGAATGCTTCGGCCAGGCGGCGTCAAGCTCCATCTTCTCCATGTGAACCGGGGAACGCCGCTGGAGGCGCTGTGGCAAAGGGGAGCCTATGTCCCCCTGACCAGGGAGGAATATGTGGCAATCATTGCAGAGCAACTTCGGTACTTCCCTCCGGAGACAATAATGGAACGGCTGACCGGAGATGGAGACAAGCGAGTGCTGTTGGCGCCCCTCTGGAGCAGGGATAAAATTGCGGTATTGGGGGCTGTTGACCAATATCTGGCGGAGAAACAATATCTGCAGGGAGATCGGTTTGGTATCGAAAAATAAGTATTTTGAATCCGCAAGAAATGTTACTTGACAGTGGATTTGCCGGTTGTTTAAATTAAACTGTAAACGAATACACAACAGTAATATGGAAGGTGGAGTCAAATGAAAAAGACAATTGCAATTCTGCTGACAATCTGTATGCTGCTGGGCGTCATGGCTGCCTGCGGAGATACTGCCTCGTCTACGGCGTCTGTAGCGAGCAGCGCAGAAGCGGTGGAAGAGACTATGGCTGCTCCAGAGACACAGACGCCGGAACCGCCGGAGGAGCCTGTTTCTGCGGCAGAGCCGGAGGCATCAGCATCGGAAGTGGAATCTTTGGAGGCCCAGAATTTTGAGATATCCATGCCTCTGAGTGAAGAGCCGGTCACGCTGACGTTCTTCATGCGCTTTAATCCCCAGGTCCAGGATTGGTGCCAGGATATGTCCGACAACCTGTTCTACAACACGCTGGAGGAAATATCCAATGTATCTGTGGATTTTCAGCTGTTCCATCCCATGAATTTTGGGGAGCAGTTTAACCTCCAGCTGGCGTCCCAGGATTACGCGGATATCTACTGTGAAGCGGCCACCAATTACCCCGGAGGATATGATAAGGGCGTAGAGGATGAGGTGTTCCTGGATCTGACCCCCTATATCGAGGAATATGCCCCCAACTATAATGCCATCATTCATGCCAATGATCAAAATCTCCGGGATGCCATGACCGACGAAGGACGTATCGTATTCTTTGCCCAGGCCTATGATACTGGCGCGCCTTGCAATAAAGGCCCTCAGATCCGGGCGGACTGGGCCAAGGAGTTCGGCATGGATCCTGCGGAGATCAATACCTACGACGAATATGAGGCCTATATCGAGCAGGCCTACAATACTTACGGTGCAACGGTACAGCTGCCCATGTCCGGCGATCCGGGCTTTGGTTATCTGACGGCGGGCTTCGATACGCTGGCCTCCTTTGGCAACTCCTTTGAAGCTACGCTGCCCTGGTTCCAGATTGATGGACAGCTGCAAAGCGGCGTTCTCACCGAAGGATTCCGGGAATATGTGACCATGGTGGCAGATTGGTATGCCAAGGGCTGGGTCTATCAGGACTTCATGAGCGAGGACTTTGGTATGCAGGGCGGTGCCGACATCGGCATGGTCACCAGTGGGGAAAGCTCCCTGTGGTGGTCTGAGAAGGACTACATTGAGCAGTATAACGATGCGGCCCAGGACCCCGACTTTGAGATTGCAGCAATTCAGGACGCAGTGAGAAATGAGGGAGATGTAACTCATCTGGGACAGACCAACTATGAGACCCTGTCCACCATGTCCAACTGCGTACTGACCACGACCTGTGAGATTCCGGAGATCGCCATTCAGTGGATGGATTACCGGTACACGGAGGAAGGGGCCATCCTGGCCAACTGGGGCGTGGAAGGCGTTACCTTTGAATATGACGACCAGGGCAACAAGCAGTACACCGATCTGATCGTCAACAACCCTGAGGGGATGACCCCCACCCTGGCCCAGTTCCGCTATATGCTCCAGAACACCGTGTGCCTGACGGATGTTTCCGCCAAGGATCAGGGCATGACGGAGCAGCAGCTGGAGGCGCCTGTGATTTGGATGACCGATAAGGACAATTCCTGGGGCTGCCCCACCACGCTGACCATGACCACAGAGGAATCCGAGGAGTACAATTCTCTGGCCGGTGACATTACCACCTATGCTCAGGAGAACTTCCTGCGGTATATCATTGGG
>CBCTLT010000337.1:0-2598 GCA_965147785.1 uncultured Oscillospiraceae bacterium | reverse complement strand
ACGAGCTGCTGTCAGGATCCCTCCTGGGAGATAGAACATATTGGCCACCGAATGCTCAAACCCACAGATTACAAAGGCCATAATGGGAAAAAACACCAGCAAAATTTTCCCCTCGGAGGTCTTGGTGGAAAAACTCATCCACACGGCAATGCAGACCAGAAAATTACAGAGAATACCCTTGAGGAGTGCATCTCCAAAGGAAAGTCCCGCTTTTGCAGCTGCTGTAGAAACCAGTGCTTCCGCCACCGCTGCGTTAGAAAAAACACCGCCGTACACCGTCAGCAACACCACCAAAACAGAACCAATCAGGTTGCCGATATAGACAAACACCCAGTTTTTCAGCATCCCCGCAACGGTGGAACGCTTCTGTAACACAGACAGGATAATCAAATTATTGCCTGTAAACAACTCGCTGCCGGCTACCACCACCATGGCCAGGCCGCAGGGAAATACACAAGCTCCGGCCAGTTTCCCCACATAGACATTGGCAAAGGTGGCTGCAACGCCTGCCAGTGCAATAAACATTCCCGCAAATATGCCCAATATCAGCATATGTAGCACAGGCAGTCGAGTTTTCCCCTCTCCTACCCCCACAAGCTTCTCCGCAATTTCTGCTGGTGAATTCATATGATCCCTTCCTTTTTTCATCATCTAATGTCGATTATAGGAAGCTTTCCCGGACATGTCAAATGCATTCCGCACAAATCACGCAGAACTTTTTTCACAAATGTGAAAACATACTCCAAGCCCAATCATGCTCCAGGCTCCGCGTTTATTGCACTGCAGCCCGAAGCTCTTCAATACGATCTGTACGCTCCCAGGGCAGATTCAGCTCTGGGCGTCCAAAGTGTCCGTAGGCTGCCACCTGGCTGTAGATGGGCCGCCGCAGATCCAGATAGGAAATAATCTTCTCGGGACGAAGATCAAATACCTGCTGTACCGCTTGGGCCAGTTTGTCGTCTCCTACTCTGCCGGTACCATAGGTATCCACCAGCACAGACACCGGCTTTGCCACACCAATGGCATAGGCCAGCTCGATCTGGCATTTCTTGGCCAGACCGGCAGCCACAATGTTTTTTGCAATGTGCCGGGCCATATAAGCCGCACTGCGGTCCACCTTGGTGGGATCCTTGCCGGAGAAGCATCCGCCCCCATGGGCCGCGTATCCGCCATAGGTGTCCACAATGATCTTTCGCCCAGTAAGACCGGACTTTTTCTACAATTTCTCGCCGGAGGGTTTCAATGGCCATGTCTGCGCTGTGCTGGGTGGAGATTACCACCGTGTCAATTCGCTCCACGTTCCCGTTTTCGTCATACTGCACGGAAACCTGGCTCTTACCGTCAGGCCGCAGCCAGGGCAGCAGGCCGGATTTGCGGCACTCCGTCAGCTTGTGGGAAAGCTGATGAGCATAGGAGATGGGTGCCGGCATCAGCTCCGGTGTCTCATCGCAGGCAAACCCGAACATCATCCCTTGATCCCCTGCTCCAATTTCCTGGTCATCATCATAAGCGTGATCCACGCCCATGGCAATATCCGGGCTCTGGCCGTCAATGGCAGTCATGACGGAGCAAGTCTTGCCATCAAAGCCGTACTCCGGCCGGTCGTAGCCGATCCGGCAGATGGTATCCCGGGCAATTCCGGGAATATCTACATAGCAGGTGGTAGAGATCTCTCCCATGACAAACACCATACCCGTGGTGGTAATGGTTTCGCAGGCCACCCGAGCCTGGGGATCCTGGGCCAGGATGGCGTCAAGAACAGCATCAGAGATCTGGTCGCAGATTTTGTCAGGATGACCTTCCGTGACGGATTCCGATGTAAAAATACGTTTTGGCATAATAAAAACCTTCTTTCTCTGAGATTTCGCAAAAAAACCGCCCCGCACAGGCGGAGCGTTTTTGCGTATCGAGAACCTCATCTTTCGATTTGCACCGCCGGATTTGGCACCTTACATATGCAGGTTGCCGGGCTTCATCGGGCCGATCCCTCCACCGCTCTTAATAAGGGCTTATTCAATTCTAAAACGTATTATATAACATGAAAATCAAATTTGTCAACCGATTCCCCCGTCTTCCTCCTCCGTCCTCAAACTTTGGAGGAATTGACATTTCTCCGCCCCTATTCTCCCTCATCCATGTGGATTTTGTCATGATATTCAAAAAATGAACGTCATGCACGACGCTATCAGGAATCAATATGCTATTCTGGCCTAATTTCATGTCTGAACTCTGTCCCCTTTGTCCATAATCCCCCCATGGACCTTCGGAATGTTTACACTTTATTTATAGACATTTGAGGCAGAATAGAATAAAATATCATCACCAACACAGAGGGAGGAAGCACAGTGAAGGAACTACGCCGGAAATTTGACCGGTTTCTCTATAATAATCGGGACAAGGGCATCCCGAATTTAATGCTTTTGATTGCCGTGGGAACTCTTGTTTCCTATTTTGTTATCCTGGCAGATCAAAGCGGAATGTTTTTGAACGCAATTTCTTTTAGTCGGGAAAAAATCCTGCACGGACAGCTCTGGCGGCTGTTTACCTATATTTTCGTTCCACAAAACACCGGCATTTTTCTATTCCTGTTTTTGTTTG
>CBCTLT010000336.1:0-2602 GCA_965147785.1 uncultured Oscillospiraceae bacterium | reverse complement strand
CCTGCTTGCTGAAGGTGGCCAGGCCATAGATGGTCACAGGCTTCACGGCGCACAGCACCGCGTCGGCAATGATTCGATAGTAGTACTGGATTCCCACGCAGTAGTATCCGTTCTGATAGCCCACCGGCTCTACGCACACGCTGGCATACAGCAGTTCAGCAGACCGGGCTTTGACGGATGTAGCGCACTCCAGGGTATTCTGGCTCTCCGTTGTGAGGTAAACCGGGACATTTTCCATGCAGTCCTGATCTCGGCAGGCATCCATGATCTTCTGAGTGCTGATGCAAACAGCTTCCCGGATGTTGCCGAAATCGGAAACAGTATTGATGCAGTCATGCATTGCAATTTCCTCCTAAATAAATGCAAAATAGTGGATCGCTTCCACTGCAGTCTATGTAGAACGGAAATTTTGGTTCCGATTTCGTCGGAAATCCGTGGTTCCATGCATGTCCTGCCATTCCCAGGCTGGTTTACGCTTCCGATGGGTCGTCTATTGTTCTCAGCAGTGCCGTCAGGCCCTGCCGATCCGTCATTAAATTCAAGGCGTCCAAAAAGGCCCCGGTCCCCAGATGGGACGGAAGCTGCAGCTTCCGCTTCACCAGTTCCCGACGCTGGGCGCTGTTGTCCCCGCCCATAAGGTCCAGGGCATAGAGGTCCTGCCGGGTGATTTCGCTGCCTCCCGAGACTTCTCGTTCCTCCTCCAGAATATGGGCGCCGCTGCGCCGAAGTGCCTCCAAAATGATCTCCGGGGTCATCCCTTCCACCCCCAGGAGCCCCTCCTTGGAGCCCTTGCGTTTTCTCTTCTCCTTGCCGGGAATATCGGGGATATAGGCGTGATACACCCGATCCGGAGGCAGCAGGCCCTTGAGCCTGTTTCGGATCACAAATCCAGCCCCGTCGCTGTCCGTAAACAGCACAAGGCCCCGTTTCTCCGCCACCTGACGAAGAAACGCAATTTTCTCCCGATCCTTCAGGATCCCGAAGCCACCCGCCTCGATGATTGGGGCCTTTACTACCTGGCTCAGGGCGTTTTTGTCATAGCGGCCTTCCACCAAAATTGCCTCCCGCACCTCCACCATCAGCGGGTCCCTCCACAGGCCTGGGCCAGCTCCAGAACCATCATCTCCAGCAGAGCAGCTGAATCTCCTCCCGAAGTCTTCATGGCATAATCCGTCTGGGCCGACAGCAGCATTCCTTTCCGGAGCATCTCCTTGGAAAAGCCCTTGGCTTGGCCGTAGATCTCCCGGGCTGCCGAATCCCAGATCCCATAGAGCTTCACCAGATCATAGGGGCCTCTGCCCCGTTCCGCCAGAAGCTTTGCCCCATAGAGCTGCCGCAGCTGCCGGCCAATGACCGCATTGACGGCAATGGGCTCCGTATCCTGCCGCAGCAGATCCCGCAGCTTTTGGAGGGCCCGGTCAAAATTCTTCGCGCCTACATCCTTGGTAATGTCAAAAATCGCCGCCTCCATCACCGGGATCACCACATCGTCAATGTCCTTTTTGACGATCTCCGGCTGATCCGTATAGCACAGGAGCTTTTCCAGTTCCGCCGCCAAAATGGTCATGGATCCACCCGTCTGCATAATCAGATATCGGCACAGCTCGTCGCTCATGGTCTTTTGTCCGGCAGCCAAATGCCTCCGGATCCAGGGGATCAGCTGGGACTCCGGCTGCCGGGTAAATTCCACCTGCAAAGCCGGCTCCATCACCTCCCACAGCTTTTTCATCCGCTTGTCCGGCTTCCAGGCCACCACGTCGAATATCCAGACCACCGTACAGTAATCCGGCAACTCCGAGAGGATACCCATCAGCTTCTGCCGTTCGCTGTCAGGCCGGGAAAAGGGATCCAGATCCACGATCTCCACCAGCGTATGCTCGCTCATCATCGGGACGGCCTCCACCGCCTCGGAAAGCTCCTCCAAATTCCAGTTTTCCTCCTGGAATTTGTGGTAGTTAAAGTCCTCCGCAGGTCCCTCCACCAGCTTTTTCCGCAGCTGCCGGCGGTAGTATTCCAGCAAGTATCCCTCTTCTCCGAAAAGCACATACATTCGCCGAAAGGAGCCGGCCTTGAGATCGGCTTTCAATTGGCTCAACGTCTCTCCCGCCCCAGTCTTTTTTCCCTTTGCCATGGTTCACGCCCCCTTGAACTTCATTGTTCCGTACTGATCGGTGCGGTACAGGCAGGCACCCCAGGCCTCTACCCGTTCCAGCGTCTTTTCGCTGGGATGTTCGTAGGAATTCTCTCCCACAGAAATCACCACGATTTTCGGTTTCACAGTCTCCAGCAGAGTCTGGGAGGTGCTGTTTGCTGCTCCGTGATGTCCCGCTACCAGAATATCCACCGTGGGCAAGTCATACTTCTCCATCAGCTTCGCTTCCAGCTCCTCATCCAGGTCTCCCGTAACAAGCGCCCGGAATTTTCTCATATCACAGACGATGCTCAGACCGATATTGTCTCCCAGACGGGAATCCAGCAGCGGCAGCAAGGTCATGTCTCCGCTTTTTAGCGCCACGTTGGTCTTGGTATTGATATAATTGAGCGTCACATGCATTTCCTCCGCTGCCGCTTCAATCTGCTGCCGCAGTTCATTTTCCGGATT
>CBCTLT010000335.1:0-2604 GCA_965147785.1 uncultured Oscillospiraceae bacterium | reverse complement strand
GAAAGGGCGTAGTCGTCAACTACGCCCCATCCACCATCGCCGGATGAAAACAATAAAAAAACGAGTGTTCTTACAGCGTTTCAAATGCTATAAGAACACTCGCCATGGTGCGGATGGCGGGACTCGAACCCGCACGCCCATACGAGCACCAGCACCTCAAGCTGGCCAGTCTACCTATTCCAGCACATCCGCAAATCAGCATGAACTATTATAGCACAGCATTTTCGTTTGTCAACTCAATTTTTTCTTTTTCTTATGGCTTCCAGGGATTTTCCGTTGCAAAACAACCAAGATTCTGTTAAAATGGCGTCGTGCGTATATTGTAGATCATGGACAGTAGGAGGCGGAGCGGAAATGCCGCGGTTTTTTGTAGATGCGGAACAGGTGGGCCCCCAGTCCGCGGTGCTTACCGGGGAGCAGGCGGGCCATGCCAAGGTGCTGCGGCTGAAATGCGGCGACGCCGTGATCCTCTGCGACGGGCAGGGGACGGACTATCACTGTGTGATCTCCGATATTAGCCCGGAGCAGGTCTGCCTGACGGTGGAACGCCAATGCAGGGCAGAATCCGAGGCACAGGTCTTCGTGTCGGTCTACATGGGCTATGCCAAGGGGGACAAGTTCGAGCATGTGATCCAGAAGGCCACCGAATTGGGGGCCGGGGAGATCATCGGATTTCCCAGCAGCCGGTGCGTGGCGAAGCTGGACGAGAAAACCCTGGCAAAAAAGCTGCCCCGGTGGCAGAAGATCGCAGCAGCAGCGGCGGAACAATCCGGACGAGGCCGGATCCCCCAAGTGCTGGCCCTATCCTCCTATGAATCGGCCCTCCAGCGGGCAGCATCCGCAGAGAAGGCCCTGTTTTTCTATGAAAATGAGAACCAGCGCACCCTCTCCGATGCCTTGGCAGGAGAATTTCAGACCATATCGCTGATGACCGGGCCCGAGGGCGGCTTTGCCCCCCAGGAGGCCGAACAGGCCCAAAAGGCCGGCCTGGAGATCTGCAGTCTGGGCCGCCGGATCCTCCGGTGCGAAACGGCCCCTCTGTGCGCCCTTTCCGCAGTGATGTTCCAGGCGGGAGAGTTTTAGGCCGGACCGGAACGGCGTTTATTTGTAAGTAAAAAATATTCAGATATATCAGGTGAATTGCATGAGTTTAAAAATTGGAATCGACGTGGGCTCCACCACGGTGAAGGTCATTGTGCTCAGTGAGAACAATGACCTGCTTTACCGCTCCTATGAGCGCCACTTCTCCATGGTGCGGGAAAAGACCTGCGAGCTGCTGCGGCGCACCGGCAAGCTGCTGGAAGGGCAGCAGGTCCGGACTGTCATCACCGGCTCGGCGGGCCTGGGCCTGGCGAAAAGCGCCAATGTGAATTTTGTCCAGGAGGTCTTTGCCACGGCGGAGGCGGTGGAAAAGTTTATCCCCGACACCGACGCCGTCATTGAACTGGGCGGCGAGGACGCCAAGATCATCTTCTTCGGAGGTTCCCTGGAGGAACGGATGAACGGCTCCTGTGCCGGCGGTACCGGCGCCTTTATCGATCAGATGGCCACCCTGGTGGGGGTCTCCGCCGATGAGCTGGATCAGCTCAGTATGAATTACGAAAAAATCTATCCCATTGCCTCCCGCTGCGGCGTCTTTGCCAAATCCGACATCCAGCCCATCCTGAACCAGGGGGCCCGGAAAGAGGATGTGGCCGCCTCCATCTTCCAGGCGGTGGTGGATCAGACCGTGGCAGGCCTGGCCCAGGGCCGGGATATTGCCGGCAAGGTGGTGTTCTTGGGAGGACCCCTCCACTTCCTCAAGGGACTGCGGCAGCGGTTCCAGGAGACGCTGAAACTGGATGACGAGCACGCCATCTTCCCGGAAAACGGCGACTGCTTTGCGGCCATCGGCGCCGGTCTCTGCGCGGAGGGCTACGAGCCGGAATGCTACGAGGACGTGCTCCAGCGCCTGGAACATGCGGTGGAGGATCGGGGAAATACCCAGACCATGGAGCCGCTGTTCCAGAACCAGGCGGAATATGACGAGTTCCTGGCCCGGCACAATTCCAAGAAGCCTCCGGAGGTGGATATTTCCACCTACGCCGGCAAGGCCTATCTGGGCATCGACGCCGGTTCTACCACCACAAAGCTGTGCCTGATTGCGCCGGACGGCGGCCTGCTCTATACTTACTACAACTCCAACAAGGGAAACCCCGTGTCCGTGGTTCTCGAGCAGCTGCATCAAATCTATGACCTCTGCGGAGACCGGATCACCATCGCCGGCAGTGCCGTCACCGGATACGGCGAGGATTTGATTACCGCGGCCTTTCAGGTGGATACCGGCTTGGTGGAGACTGTGGCCCACTTCCGGGCGGCGTCCCACTTCGCACCGGGCGTGGACTTTATCATCGACATCGGCGGCCAGGACATGAAGTGCTTTAAAATCCGCAACAACGCGGTGGATTCCATCATGCTCAACGAGGCCTGTTCCTCTGGCTGCGGCAGCTTTATCGAGACCTTTGCCAAGGCTTTGGGTTATACCATCGCCGATTTCTCCAAAATGGGCCTGATGGCCAAGCATCCGGTGAACCTGGGCTCCCGCTGCACCGTGTTTATGAATTC
>CBCTLT010000334.1:0-2605 GCA_965147785.1 uncultured Oscillospiraceae bacterium | reverse complement strand
GGATCAAGGTCAACGGCAGCCGTGCCCAGCGAGATTCCCGACTGCAGGAAGGGGATCTGGTGGAGATGTACGTCAACGACGAATTCTTTGACACCCCCAAGGCGGAAAACGCCTATTTGACGGTATCGGCTCCCAAGCTGAACCTGGTGTATGAGGATGAGAATATTCTGCTTTGCGACAAGCGGCCTGGTCTGGCGGTGCATCCCCACGACGGTGCGGAGTACGGCAGAACGCTGATTGACCACATCCAGGCCTACCTCTATGCCAAGGGCGAATGGCGGCCTAGAGAGGAGCATGCTTTTGCACCGGCCCTCTGTAACCGGATCGATCGAAATACGGGCGGCATTGTGATTGCGGCCAAAAACGCCGAAGCCCTGCGGGTGATGAATGAGAAGATCAAAAACCGGGAGATGGACAAGCGGTATCTGGCGGTGATCCATGGAACCATGCAGCCAAAAGCTGGGGCACTGCGAGGGTTTCTCTTCAAGGACGCCGTCAAAAACCGGGTCTATAGGACCCTGGCATCTTCGGGAGATCTTTCCCTGGTGGAGTGCGAGCTCATCACAGGCCGGACCCACCAGATCCGGGCCCAGTTTGCATCTGCGGGGCATCCGCTGCTGGGGGACGGAAAATATGGCCGCGGGGAGAAGCGATATAACCGGAAGTATCAGGCCCTCTATTCCTATCGACTGACTTTTGCGTTTCAGCAGGACGGCGGAATTTTGCAGTATCTGAACGGGAAAACCTTTCAGGTGCAGCATGTAGATTTTGTGTCCGAGTACTTTCCAAAGGTACAGCTGGATTGCATTTCCCCAGAAAAAATGGTAGAATCTTAACAAGACTTTAGACGCATTGGAGGTGCGCGGCATGATCCAGGCACTGCGCAGCTATTTTCTGGAAATTAGACCTTCCGCCATGGCGCTGATGTTTCTTTTGATTGGATTGATCGTGGCGTTCTTTATAAAATACCGCAGAGATATGGCACCCCGTATGGGGACGCTGGAATGGATCCAGAACTATGAACGGCCCAGGTTTTCCCTGGACGGGAAACGGTTCCCCATGGAACGGCGGGACGTGCTGCCGCTGGTGGTGCTGCTGGCGGTGTATGCGGTGGTGGCCTTCACTAACCTGGGCAGTACGGTGGCGCCTCAGAGCTTTTATACCTTTACAGAGGACAACAGCACTGTGGAGATCAATCTGGGCAGCAAACAGACCATCTCCTCCATCATGTACTACACCGGCCTGTATCCCGGAGACTATGATGTATTCTACTCTGCCAACGGCAGCAACTGGGTGCGGCTGCGCAATCCAGAGGCGGAACCGGATGAAAACGGGGAAATCAACGATGCCGCCATGCCTCAGAGCTATGCGGATCTGTTCAAGTGGCAGTATGCCAAGATGGACCGAGATACCATTCAGGTCCAGTATATCAAAATTGTGGCCAGGACGTTGCCCATGGAACTGGGAGAGTTGGCCCTTTATGACGAAAACGGCGAACTGCTGGATGTTTCCGGTGTGGATAGTGTGCTGCTGGATGAACAGGACACCGTGCCGGAGGCCCCCAGCTGGTACAACAGCATGTATTTCGACGAGATCTACCATGGTCGTACCGCATACGAAAATATTCAAAACGTCTATCCCTATGAGATCACCCATCCGCCTTTGGGAAAACTACTGATTGCTCTGGGGATTGAGATCTTTGGCATGACGCCCTTTGGCTACCGGTTTATGGGTACGTTCTTCGGCGTGCTGATGCTGCTGCCGCTGTATGTGCTCATTAAAAGCATGTTTGGCAAAACCAAGGTGGCCTTCTGCGGTACCACGCTGTTTGCCTTTGAGTTTATGCACTACACCCAGACCCGGATCGCCACCATCGACACCTACGGCGTGTTCTTTATTCTGGTAAGCTTCCTGTTTATGTGGCGTTGGATCGCAGCGCCCTACGATGCGAAGCTGCGGAAAACCTGGTGGGATTTGGCACTGTCCGGATTGTTCTTCGGCATTGGCTGCGCCTGCAAATGGACTGTGGTCTATGGCGGTGTGGGACTGGCTATCCTGTGGCTGCTGCGGGTGGTAATGAAATACCGGGCCAAGGGCCTGGGGGGCTATGTAGGAGAACTGCTGGGGACGGTGGCCCTGTCGGTGGTGTTCTTTGTGGCAGTGCCGGCGGTGATCTACTGCCTGAGCTACATTCCCTATGGATACGCCAGAAATATGCAGTTCCCAGAAATGCTGGGAAGCAAGGAATACTATCAGATGATTTGGGACAATCAGGTCTATATGCTGACTTACCACAGTGGTGTCAGCCAGGATCATCCCTATGCATCTCGGTGGTATCAGTGGATCTTCGATCTTCGGCCTATCCTCTATTATCTGGACTACGGAGAAACCACCAAGTCTGCGTTCGGATCCTTCAACAGCCCTCTGGTTTCCTGGGGCGGCCTGATTGCCATTTTTGCCATGATTTCGGCTTTCTGGCATCGGAGAAAACCGGCAGCCATATTGATTTGGGTGGGATATTTCTGCCAGTTGGTGCCTTGGATCATCATTACCCGTACCACCTTCGCCTATCACTATTTCGGATGCAGTCTGTTTCTGGTGCTGG
>CBCTLT010000333.1:0-2611 GCA_965147785.1 uncultured Oscillospiraceae bacterium | reverse complement strand
TGGTGGGGGATGGACGCTATGGCGGCGGCAGCGGCGCCCTGGGACTCTGGTCTCTGGGGCTGGGGTTTCGGCTGCCGGAGACAGGACTGCTGTATTTTACCAGCCTTCCGGAAGCTTTGGGGCCTTTTGGAAATCTGGAGGTACCGGAACCCCTGCAGCCAAATAATTTTATGGTTTTGTGAAAAATTTCTTGACAAACCGGTTTTCTTGGAGTAAAATATCCTAGCAACTTACAAATGCGCGAGTGGTGGAATTGGCAGACTCGCTAGATTCAGGTTCTAGTGTGCATTACGCACGTGCGGGTTCAAGTCCCGCCTCGCGCACCATCGTCGGAGCAAGCTTTCTATTGCTTGCTCCGATTTTTTGCTCCTGTGCATGCTGCACTGTTCTTGGAAGAAAACTAGGATGATAAGCAGAATCGCCGAATACTAGAGGCTATAATAAGGTTTTGAAATGATTGACAGAATAAAATGGTCATGCTATGATGCAAATAAAAGGAAAAATGGGATGGACAGGATGGGAGGGGACCCAATGTTACGGAAAACAAACCACAGTGTGCCTTGGATTTTACTGCTTGTTGTGTTGATCCAGTTTGTCCGGGGGCTGGCAATGCCCTATGGCGTTTTGATTCTGTACCTGCTGTCCATATATGCGCTTTTTGACATATACCAATCCAGGGGAGACGGAGATACGCTGCTGTACTGGAGCTTGTTTGGTTGTGCTGTGGGTGGAATTTTCCTGTGGTGGTGCTGTGCCCAGAGAGAATGGCTTTTGGCGGTGATCCCCGGCTGCGGGATTTGCGGCCTGCTGGGGCTGATGTGGCGGATCTGGAAGCAGGCGTCGAAGAATCAGGGGTCGCCTACTTAGGACATTGCTATACAGGAAAAAGAAAGTAAATGCATATTACATATCAAGAAAACATGACAGAAACCTGTGCAGCCCAGTAAAAGCAAGGAGCGGGTGAATTACCAAATTAACGGTAATTCACCCGAACTTTTTAATATAATATGTATTGCAAAAGCCTGCTTTACAACAGGTTCCTGCAGAAAATTGGGATGGCTAATACAAGATTAAAGCTGCTCCAATAGGAATTTGCCCACGTTGTCCATGGCCTGGGCAGCTTTTTTGATGGGGAACATCTGGAATACATGCCACATATCCTTCCATTCCTCCATCCGGCATACGGCCCCGGCTTCCACCATCCGGTCCCGCAGAGCCTCTGCGTCAGAGTACAGCAGCTCGTTGGAGCCCACCTGGATCAATGTGGGCGGAAAGCCGGCGAAATCTCCAAACAGGGGAGAGAGCATGGGGTCTTGGAGATCCGCACCGCCGGCATAAGCGCTGCGGACAGCCTGAATGTAGTCCAAGGTGATAGAGGGGTCCAGTTCTGCCCGCTCGGTATAGGAGGCGCCGGAGGCGGTCATATCCGTCCAGGGGGACAGCAGCACCAGCCGTCCTGGCAGCTTTCGGCCTGCGGCCTTGAGCCGATGACACAGCACCAAAGCCAAATTGCCTCCTGCCGAATCCCCTGCCACAGTGACGTTTTTGGCGCCGTAGCCCAGATACATCAGATAGTCCCAGGCCGTCTCCGCATCCTCCACCGCGGCCGGATAGGGATGCTCCGGAGCCAGACGGTATTCAAAGCTCAGCGTCTCCCAGCCCGTGGTGTGGGAGAACTTGGAGGCCAGAGGCCGGGAATAGCCCAGATTGCCACTGGTATAGCCACCCCCGTGGCAGTAGAGGATCACCTTCTGACGGTCATGGCCCCATTCCGGCCGTACCCAGGCTGCCTTCATGCCGGAAAGATCAAAGGATTCCCATTTCATGCCAATCATAGGGGTCACCAGCCGGCCCAGCAGTTCCTGACCGGCTCGCTGCCGTTCCAGATCCTTGGGGGTCATGGATTCCGGCGAAGTTGCCGAATGGACCGCCTTCAGCGCACGCATCATCAGGGCCAGCCGTTTTTCCTCCGCCTTGGCTTTCCGCTTCTTGCTGGGGTCGATATGGAATCGGGCCTTTTTCTTCTCCATGCCGCTGCCTCCTAGCAGACGCCAATCCCGGAAGCCCCAGGCCTGGACGCCATTTACTCAATGTCGAAATCTGAAAAACAATATAACACAGTTTTATTTTCTTGGCAACGGCCTTGTGCTTTTTCCGGGGATATGCTAAAATCAGGGAACGCCCGGTGGGTGGGGGAGCGTGACAAAGACAAGATACGTCGGAGCCCCTGAAACCGCCGGGACTTGCGGTTCTTATGCTTCCGCAGTATAATGAAGCCAACCAGTGAGATCATCAAAAAAACGGCGGAAAAGCCCGCAGAGAACAGGAGGGAGTCCTATGGCCCGCAGACAGCAGACCCAATGGTATCGGCTGGATAACGCTGGTGTGTTGTACTCTGCCCTGAAAAAGGAGAGATATGCACCGGTATACCGTTTCTCTGCGGTCATGACGGAGCCGGTAGATCCAGAAGCTCTCCAGCGGGCGGTGGATCGGACGCTGCCTCGGTTTCCTTGCTTTCGGGTACGGATCCGCAAAGGTGTCTTTTGGTGCTATTTTGAGCCCAATGAGAAGCCGGGCCCCTTTGTGCGGCCTGACATCGCCAACCCCTGTC
>CBCTLT010000332.1:0-2622 GCA_965147785.1 uncultured Oscillospiraceae bacterium | reverse complement strand
TAGGAAAAAGGCTGCAACACGATCTTTCCATCATAGGACTTTGTGACGTTTTCCAGTTCCACCGTCTTTTTGCCCAAACGGGAGGCCAGGGCTCCAATCTGGGCTTGGGCCTGCTGCTCCGGCGCCTCCTGATTCTTCAGTTCCGCATACCGCCGGATCCGATCCTTGGCCTTGGTGCCCCGAGCCTGAGGTCCTCGGATGATCCACTGGTATTCCCGCCGCAGCAACGTCTGCCGCTTTCGCTCCGCAGCCTCCGCATAGTCATACCGCTGCTGCCGCAGCTCCAGATATTTGGAATAGTTGGCTTCATAAAAATAGATCTTCCCCCGCTCAATCTGGGCAATGCGGTTACAAACCCGCTCCAAAAAATATCGGTCGTGAGTCACCATCAGCACGCTGCCCCGGAACTGCTGCAACCACTGTTCCAGCCACTCCACCATATAGGTGTCCAGATGGTTGGTGGGCTCGTCCAGAATCAACACATCCGCCGGATGGATCAACGCCATGGCCAAGGCCACTCGTTTTTTCTGTCCACCGGAAAGAGTTCCGATCTTCTTGGCAGTATCCTCCAGCCCCAGCCGCATGAGCATGGTCTTGGCCTCGTATTCCTTCAGAGCACGAAATTCCGCCGGATACCCCAAAAACATCTGTTCGAGGATGGTGGCCTCCGGCTCCATCTCCGGATTCTGCCGCAGAAAGCTCACCTGGACATTGGGATCCAGAGAGACCCGGCCCCCATCTGGCTGTTCTTCCCCCGCGCAGATCCGCAGCAAGGTACTCTTACCGGTACCGTTGACGCCGATCACACCGATCTTATCCCCCGGGTTCAAATACAGACTCACATCGGAAAGCAAAGTCTTGGTGCCGTAGTTTTTGTCAAGATGTTCCGCCGACAGAAGCATATCGTTCCACCTTTCGCTGTATGCTGTCTCTTCAATTACTGTTTCGCAGGTGTTTTCCCCAGCTTCCGGTAGGCCGTAAGCATAAACGTGGTAAAGCAGGTAATGGCGGAAATGGTGTCCGCCACCGGCTCCGCCGCAAATACGCCGGTGATGCCAAAGCCGATTCTAGGCAAAATGAGAATCAAGGGAATCAGCAGCACCACTTTACGGAACAAGGCAAAGAAGGTGGCCATTTTCGCTTCTCCCATGGCCACAAAGGTATTCTGGGCGGACATTTGCAGACACATAACGAAATACAGGCAGAAGAACACGCGGAACATGGGGACTGCTACCTCTATCAAATCTGGATCACTGTTAAAAATCTTGATCAGCTGTGCAGGGAACAGCATCAGAACCCCCCAGGCGATCACCGCGTAAGCCACGCAGAATTTCACCAGGAACCAAAAACACTCCTTCACGCGACCATATTCCCGGGCGCCAAAATTATATCCAGTTACCGGCTGTGCTCCTTGGGCACATCCGGTCATGGGCATCATGATGATCTGGGTCACAGAGGTGGCCACCGTCATCACCGTGACATAGATGTCGCCGCCAAACAGACTCAGGCTGGCATTGAATACGGCGGAAATGGCTGCTTCCGTAATATTCATGATAAACCCGGAAAAGCCCAGGCTCATAATCCGGCTGGATACATGGCCATTGAGCCGCAGATTTTTCATCCGCACCCGGACCAAATTCTTTTTGCCCTTTAAAAACAGAAGCACCCACACCGCCGAAACCGTCTGGGAAATCACCGTGGCAATGGCGGCGCCCGCTACGCCCATATCAAATACAAAGATAAAAATGGGATCCAAAACAATATTACATACCGCACCCAGCAAAACTGTCATCATACCGGTTCTGCTAAATCCCTGGGCATTTAAGAATGGGTTGAGCCCCAGCGTAAGCATGACCGACAGGGACCCCATCAAATAGATGGTAATGTATTCGTCGGCATAAGGATAGGTGGCGTCGCTGGCGCCAAAGAGATACAGCACCGGCTTTTTTACCAAAAAGCAGATCAGTGGCACCACTACACCGAAAATTACCAGCAGCGTAATGCTGTTACCAATGACCTTTTCTGCGCCATCATCATCTTTGGCGCCCCGCAGAATCGAAGTCAGTGGTCCTCCTCCGTTGCCCACCAAATAGGAAAAGGCCGCGATGGCCATGGTAATGGGATAGCACAGACCGATACCCGTCAGTGCCGTCTGGCCGATCCCCTCCAGATGGCCGATGTAAATTCGGTCCACCACGGAATACAGGGCGTTGACCAGCATGGCCGCAATCATGGGAATCGCAAGTCTGGTAATTGTTTTTGGAATGCTGCCTTTTGAAAAATCGTTTTGCTGCGACATGATATCCCTCCTGCTAATAATCGCTCGTATTTGATTAGTATAGCACGATTGTCTTTCATTGTCATGCTTTTTCACGGATATTTTGATCTAATAATAATAACTTCATCACAAAATTGTTTTAATTTTATTGAATTTTGTGGAAAGTCTCGTGTATTTTATTAAAAAAATCCAGAAATGCCATGGACAAAATTCACAATAATTTAAAATTTGCATGTACGAAAAGAAAGATTTATGGTATATTGCAAATGAAAAAAGACGCCCATGGTGGCGCATGGAGGAAAAGAGGATTCCAATGAAAAAGCACAAATTAGGCGACCGAAAAG
>CBCTLT010000331.1:0-2631 GCA_965147785.1 uncultured Oscillospiraceae bacterium | reverse complement strand
CTGGGCCTGCGGCTCCGTCGGTTCAAGACCGGAACGCCGCCCCGTGTCAATCGGAGAAGCATTGATTTTTCCCAGATGGAGTTGCAGCCCGGGGATGAAGATCCCATTCCCTTCAGCTTTACCACAAAGGAAGTGCCACAAAACAGGGCGGTCTGCTATCTCACCTATACCAATGGAGATACCCATCGGGTCATTCGGGAGAACCTGGATCGCAGCCCCCTATATTCCGGTGTGATCGAAGGCGTAGGCCCCCGGTATTGCCCCTCCATTGAGGACAAAATCGTGCGATTTCCGGACAAGCCCCGGCATCAGCTTTTTATTGAGCCCTGCGGCTTAAATACCGACGAGATGTATATTCAGGGCTTTTCCTCCTCTTTGCCGGAGGACGTGCAAGTCCGAATGATGCATACGATCCCTGGCTTGCAGCACGCGGAGATGATGCGGCCGGCCTATGCCATCGAATACGACTGCGTGGACCCCACAGAATTGCTGCCTACCCTGGAGTGCAAGAAGATTCCCGGGCTCTATGGGGCGGGGCAGTTCAACGGTTCCTCCGGCTATGAAGAGGCGGCAGCCCAGGGATTGGTGGCGGGCATCAATGCTGCGCTGAAGCTGAAAGGGCAGGAGCCCATGGTGCTCCGCCGCAGCGACGCTTATATTGGGACGCTGATCGACGATCTGGTGACCAAGGGAACCAACGAGCCCTATCGGATGATGACATCCCGGACGGAATACCGGCTGATGCTCCGGCAGGACAATGCCGATGAGCGGCTGTCTGGAATTGGCCGCCGGGTGGGACTGATTTCTGAGGAGCGGTATGCTGCCGTAGAGGAAAAATATAAACTGGTGCGGCAGGAAATTGCACGGCTGGAAGCCTCCGGCGTTCCGGAGAGTCCTGCCCTCAACGACTATCTCCGTTCTGTGGGGACGGCGCCCGTGAAGGGTTCGGCCCGGATGGGAGATTTGGTGCGGCGGCCTCAGGTACGATACGATTCGCTGAAAGCATTTGACACTGGCAGACCGGAGCTCCCGGCGGATATTCGGGAGGAAGTGGAGATCCAGGTGAAGTACGCCGGTTATATTCAGCGCCAGCTGCGCCAGGTGGAGCAGTTCCAGCGGGAGGAAAGCCGGCTGTTACCGCCGGATATTGACTACGAGGCCATTACGGGACTGCGGCTGGAGGCACGGCAGAAGCTCTCTGCCATCCGGCCCCTGAATCTGGGACAGGCCTCCCGGGTTTCCGGTGTCAGCCCTGCGGATATGGCGGTGCTGATGGTCTATCTGGAGCTTCGCGGCAAGGAGGGAAAGTGATGTTTTACGATACCCATGCCCATTTTGACGATGGGGCTTTTGACGCGGATCGGGATACCCTGCTGCCGGAATTGTACCGGCAGGGCATTACGCTGATCAATAATATTGGCTGCGATGTGGAGTCCTCCCAAAAATCCATTGAGCTGGCAGAGGAATATCCCTTTGTCTATGCAGTGGTGGGGGCATGGCCCGGCAACACAGGTAACATGACCGAGGCGGATATTGACTTGTACCGGCAGATGGCTGCCCATGAAAAGGTGGTGGCCATTGGGGAGATCGGCCTGGATTACCACTATGACGATGTGCCCCGGGAGGTGCAGCAGCACTGGTTTGACCGGCAGATGGCTCTGGCCTGGGAGGTGGGAAAACCTGTGGTGGTTCATGAACGGGAGGCCCACGGCGACGGCATGGAGATCGTGCGGCGCTGGGCGGATCGGGTGACCGGCGTGTTCCACTGTTTTTCCGGCAGCGCCGAAATGGCGGTGGAGCTGGTGAAGCTGGGATGGTATGTGAGCTTTACCGGGGTGGTCACGTTTAAAAACGCCCGGAGAGCCCTGGAGGCGATTGAAGCAGTTCCCATGGATCGGATCATGATCGAGACAGACGCGCCCTATCTGGCGCCGGTGCCCTACCGTGGAAAGCGGAATCACTCAGGATATGTGCCCAAGGTGGCGGAAAAGATCGGGGAAATCAAGGGACTGTCCACGGAAGAAGTGGCAGCCATCACCATGGAAAACGGAAAACGGTTTTTCCGGATTCCGGAATGACGGGAGGAGTAGGCAGCATGACAAAACTGGAACTTGCAAAAAAGATCGACCATACCCTACTGAAGCCGGATGCCACGGCGGCCCAGATCGAGAAACTCTGCCAGGAAGCAGTGACCCATCATTTTTGCTCTGTGTGCGTCAATTCTGGACGGGCGGCCCAGGCCAAGAAAGCCATTGCCGGATCTGACGTGAAGCTGTGCGTGGTGGTGGGCTTTCCTCTGGGATGCTCTGTCAGCAAGGCCCAGGAGGCCGCAGCCATGGCCCAGCTGGGAGCTGACGAGATCGACATGGTGCTGGACATTGGCCGGGCCAAAGACGGAGACTGGGATGCGGTGGAGGCGGATATCCGGGCGGTCCGGGAGGCCTGCCGGGAGCAGGTGCTCAAGGTAATTTTGGAGACCTGCCTGCTGACCAAGGAGGAGATCGTTCGGGCCTGCCAGGCGGCGAAGGCTGCCGGGGCGGATTTCGTTAAGACCTCTACGGGATTTTCCACTGGGGGTGCCAAGGCGGCGGATGTGGCGCTGATGAAAGCCTCCGCCGGGGGGCTGCTGGT
>CBCTLT010000330.1:0-2633 GCA_965147785.1 uncultured Oscillospiraceae bacterium | reverse complement strand
CTGCCCCACACCTGCGCCGAAACACCGCTAAACTACTTTGACGAGCACATCTATCAAATGGTTTGCGGCTATCGAAAAAATCTGTTTGCCCCGGAAACATGGCAGGGACAGAGCATCCTCATGACCTTTGAGGCCGTGGGACACAGCTGTCAGGTGTATGTAAACGGAAGCCTAACTCAGTCCCACGCCTGCGGCTACACCGCCTTCACCGTGGATCTCAGCCAAAGGCTTCGATTTGGTCAGGACAACTGGATCGTCCTGCAGGTGGACACTCGGGAGGATCAGAACATTCCCCCCTTTGGCTTTGTCATCGACTATATGACCTACGGCGGCATCTACCGGGACGTCTATCTGGAAATCGGACATCCCATCCACCTGACCGACGTATTTCTAACCAGCCATTTTGAAGAAGCACACGCCGCCCTGTCCGCCGAAATTACGCTCAGTGCCGCCGGAGACGGTCTGACCCTCCGTCAGCAGCTCATCCATCCCGATGGTCACCGGCAGGAACTGGGAAGCTGTCCGGTTTCAGGGACAAGTTGTTCCTGCCGCTGGGATGCGGGGGCTGTCTCTCTGTGGGACACAGAACATCCCACCCTTTATGGAGTGGAAACGCAGCTGCTGCAAAAGGGACAGCTGCTGGACAGCCGGATCGATCGCTTCGGATTTCGCCAGGCAGAATTTCGTCAGGACGGCTTTTATCTCAACGGCAAGAAGATAAAAATCCGGGGACTCAATCGGCATCAGAGTTATCCCTATGTGGGCTACGCCATGCCCGCCTCCATGCAGCGGCTGGATGCGGACATTCTCAAGAAGGAATTGGGCGTCAACGCCGTCCGCACCTCCCACTATCCCCAGTCTCAGGATTTTATAGACCGCTGTGACGAACTGGGTCTGCTGGTGTTTACGGAGCTTCCCGGCTGGCAGCACATCGGTGATAGGGCCTGGAAGGCCCAGGCTGTAGAGAATGTTCGGGAGATGGTACTCCAGTATCGAAATCATCCATCCATCATACTCTGGGGCGTCCGCATCAATGAATCTCGGGACGATGACGAATTTTATACCCGCACCAACGCCGTGGCCCATGCACTGGATCCAACCCGTCCCACCGGAGGCGTCCGCTGCATCAAAAAAAGCAGCCTGCTGGAGGACGTCTACACCTACAACGATTTTGTCCACGAGGGGGATAATCCAGGCTGCGAGCCCAAAGCAAAGGTCACCTCAGATCAAAGCAAGCCCTACCTCATCAGCGAATACAACGGCCATATGTACCCCACCAAAGCCTTCGATGACGAAAACCACCGACTCTCCCACGCCCTTCGTCACGCCACTGTTCTTGATGCGGTGGCCGGTCAGGCGGATATCGCCGGGTCCTTCGGCTGGTGCATGTTCGACTACAACACCCACAAGGATTTTGGCAGCGGCGACCGGATCTGCTACCACGGGGTGATGGATATGTTCCGGAATCCCAAGCTGGCCGCGGCGGTCTATGCCGCCCAGCAGGAGGAGCATACTGTATTGGAGATCAGCTCTTCCATGGACATCGGAGAGCATCCCGCCTGCAACTGGGGCGACGCCTATATTTTCACCAATGCCCCCCGGGTCCGGATGTATAAAAACGGCCAGCTTTTGAAGGAATACTGCCGTGAGGACGCCTGGACCTCTGCCCTGGCCCACGGTCCCATTCCACTGGATGATTTCGTTGGTACCAGCCTGGAATCCGAGCACCTTCCAAAGAAACAGGAGATTTTGCTGAAATCCGTGCTCAACAGCTACGCCAAATATGGCTTGGCCCATATGCCCAAAAAGGACAAGCGCAAAGCCCTGTGGCTCATGCTGCGATACCATATGACCTGGGGAGAAGCCCTGGTGCTCTACAACAACCATGTGGGAGATTGGGGCGGTGCCGCTACCGTGTATCGTTTTGAGGCCCTTGACGAAGAGGGCAATCTGCTGAAAGCCGTCACCAAAGAACCGGCGGTATCCCTCTCTCTTCGGGCAAGTGTCAACAGCACAACACTGCAGGAGGTCCGAGGCTATGACGTTGCGGCAATACGGATCCAGGCAGTCGATCAAAACGGCAATGTGCTTCCTTATTTTTTCGGTCCCATATCGCTTGTGGCCGAGGGTGCCGTTGCATTGATCGGTCCCTCCCTCATTTCTCTCCAAGGCGGTATGGGCGGTACCTATGTCAAATCCCTGGGCAAACCCGGCCAGGGGACGCTGACCCTGCAATGCAGCCAGGCAGCGCCTGTCACCATTGCTTTCGAGGTGCTTTGACCGCAGATTTTTTGAGAAAATTCACCGCAAAATGACCGGCATTTTCATTTTAGCACTCTCTCGAAGAGAGTGCTAAAATTTACATTCCGTTCATAATTTCATAAAAAATTGTTTAAAACATAGCTGTATGATGAAATCAGAAATAAAGAAGAGAACGCAAAGCACCAGTTCGGTGCCCAACGTCCCCAAATAAAGAATTAGGAGGAAACAGTTATGTTTGAAATGATGCCTTTTGCCAGATCTATGATGAACCCCTTTTATGATATTGATAAGATGACCAGAAACTTCTTTGGAGAGGCCCCCATCCGTGCCTTCAGCACAGACATTCAGGACAACGGCAGCAGCTATACGCT
>CBCTLT010000329.1:0-2635 GCA_965147785.1 uncultured Oscillospiraceae bacterium | reverse complement strand
GTCACTGCCATCACAGCGCTGGCCCGCTGTTCGGCATTGCTGAGGGATTCGTTGACCCCATCGAACCGATCCTTCTCATAGGCCGTTTTGCTCAGGGCCTTAATAACCCGGACCCCGGTAACATTTTCCTGCACCGTCCGTACCATCCGGTCCAGCACCGACTGGCAGAAGGTATACATGGGTACGGAGACCCGAGTCACCAGATACACCACCAGAAAGATAAACGGCAGCGTCCCCACCAGCACCAGAGTCAGTATCGGATCCATGGTCAGGGTAATCAGGATTCCGCCGATCAACAGGATCGGCCCCCGAACCCCCAACCGTTGCACTCTGGAAACCATCTCATTGACATTGTAGGTATCCGAGGTCAATCGGGACACCAGGGATGGAATTGTAAATCCATCGGTCTGGGCCGCGGAGAGATGGGACACCTTGGAGAACAGATCATGCCGCAGGGCCTTGGTGACCTTTCCTGCCGAGGTTGCCGCCATTCGGTTGGCTGTAATATTGCTGGTAATGGAAAAAATCGCGCAAATTACCATAATGCCGCCCCATAGAAAGATCAGTCTGACGTTTTTCAGCGGCACGATATCATCAATAATCCGCTCCAGAATAGACGGAATGACCAGATCCATCATAGAGGCAAAAAACTTGATGATCAGGCCGATCCCCATGATCCCCATATGGGGCCGTATGTATGCCATCAGTCGTTTCACGTGACACCGCCCCTCCCAAATTCTTAATTCTATTTTACTCACATTATTATGGATTCGCAAGATACTTTTTGCATCGACATTTTTTCGGAGATATGATACCATAGCCCCAAAGGAGGAATATCCATGGAACTGAAGGAAACCGGCCGCTGGGCGGCATATCTGATGGAGGAACCCCACAAAGCTTATTGGCCCTCCCTGTGTCAACGGGTGGAGGACGCCTATGAATCCGGCAATGCATATCCCCCACGGGAAGATCTTTTTTCTGCCTTTCGTCTGACACCACCGGAACAAGTCCGGGTGGTAATTTTGGGTCAGGACCCCTATCATGAACCCGGCCAAGCCCACGGACTGAGCTTTTCTGTTCCCGACGGTACACCGCTGCCGAAGTCCCTCCAAAACATATACCGAGAGCTTTCTTCTGATTTAGACACTGTGTCGCCAAAAAGCGGTTCCCTGATTCCCTGGGCTCGGCAGGGTGTATTTCTGCTCAATTCCGTCCTCACTGTGGCCCCTCATCAGGCTGGCAGTCACCGGTCCTTCGGCTGGGAACACTTTACCGACGGGGTCATTTCCGCCACCAACCAGCTGCCCCAGCCCATCGCCTTTTTGCTGTGGGGCAATTACGCCATTCAAAAAGCGACCCTGATCCATACAGAAGCGCCGCGGCTGATTCTGACTTCTCCCCATCCCAGTCCGCTGTCTGCTTACCGGGGCTTTTGGGGGAGTCGCCCCTTTTCCAAAATCAACGCGTTTCTTACCGCTCAGGGTAGCAAGCCCATCCAGTGGACATCGGAGGTCACATCATGAAAGAACAAGACAGACTGGACCGTCAGATGGCCTTCTGCTTGGAAATCGACAAGCAAAAGCTGATCGGACGGCAGACCTACCTCTCCAACGGCCAGCGGAAGGAAAACGACGCAGAGCACGCCTGGCATCTTGCCATCATGGCCATATTGCTGCAAGAATACGCCAACGAGGAGTTGGACCTGCTGAAAACGGTGACCATGCTTCTGATCCACGACCTGGTGGAAATCGACGCTGGCGACACCTATGCCTATGATACAGAGGGTCAAAAGACAAAGCTGCAGCGGGAAACCGCCGCAGCGGACAGAATCTTTTCTCTGCTGCCGGAGGATCAAGCCCAGTCCCTCCGAGCCCTCTGGGAAGAGTTTGAGGCCGGAACGACGCCAGAGGCCAGATTTGCCCATACCATGGACAATCTGCAGCCCACCATGCTAAACGCCGCCACCGGCGGAAAGGCATGGGCCCAGCGAAAAAATCGTCTGAGTCAGGTTTTAAAGCGCAACCAGAACACCGCTGCCGGCTCCAAAACTCTTTGGGACTACTCCTATACCCACTTTATTACACCCAGCCTGCAATCCGGTGCGCTGGAGAACGACATAGAACCGCATTTGTAACAAAGCCGACGCCTTACCTTACAAGGGGCGTCGGCTATGTTTGCTCTGGCGATTACAGCCTTCCTCGCTAGGGAAGGCTATTATTGGCTCTTATGGCATGAAGAATAACTTCCAGTTATGGCTTATGATTTTTAAGCATTTGTTCCGGGTCCTGTTTCCCGGTAAAATGAGACTGGATCATATTACGATAGAAAGGAAGATAACAACAATGAAAAAGAATCGTAAATGGATTGGCCTGCTGCTGGCCATCGCTATGGCCTTTGGCCTGCTTTCCGGCTGCGGAACCCCCGCTTCCAGCGTGGAATCCGCCACATCCAGTGCTCCCGAATCTGTCGCTCCCACCACGGAAGCAACCCAGGAACCCACAGAGGTTTCCTCCGTCGAGGAACCGTCTACGGTAGAGAGCTCTGTGGAGGAACCGGCAGAAGAAGTTGCCGACGGTCCTGTGGCTGGTGACGAGGACTTTGACTGGTCCGTGTTCTGCCGGGTGCGATGTTGTGT
>CBCTLT010000328.1:0-2673 GCA_965147785.1 uncultured Oscillospiraceae bacterium | reverse complement strand
CTCATCGGTCTCCGTGGGCAGTCCCAACATGAAATAGAGCTTCACCTTATTCCATCCTCCGGAAATCGCCAGAGCACAGGAACGGAGAATCTCCTCCTCCGTTACATTCTTGTTGATAGCATCCCGAAGCCGCTGGGTACCGGCCTCAGGAGCAAAGGTCAGACCGCTTTTGCGGACCTTCTGGACCTTTTCCATCAGCTCAACGGAGAAATTATCGGCCCGCAGAGAGGGCAGGCTCAGATTGATCCCACGAGGAATGCAGTAGTCCAGCATCCGGTCGGCAAACTCGCCTAAGCGCTTATAGTCCGAGGTGGACAGGCTGGACAGGGTCATCTCGTCATAGCCGGAGCTTTCCAGGGATTTTACCGCCAGCTCATAGAGGCGATCCGGGCTTTTGGGTCTTACCGGCCGGTAACAGAAGCCAGCCTGACAAAACCTGCATCCCCGGATGCATCCCCGAAACAACTCCAGCACTGTCCGGTCATGGACAATCTGGGTGGAGGGTACGATGGTATCCGTGGGATAATAGGCCTTGTCCATATCCTGCACGATCCGTTTGGTTACGGTTTTGGGGGCATCGTCTATGGGAATGATCTCCCGGATCCTGCCGTCCTCATAATAGGTGTGCCGGTAAAAGGATGGCACATAGACGCCCGGAATCTTGGATACCTCTTTCAAAAACTGGGACTTGGAGAGATTTCGACGTTTGGCGCTGCGGAAGCATTCCAGCACCTCCACGTTCAGGTCCTCTCCTTCCCCTTCCACGCAGAAATCCAGAAAATCCGCCATGGGTTCCGGATTATAGACGCTGGTGCCGCCGGCAAAGACAATATTTTTCAGTTCCTCGCCCCGGTCCTTGGATTTCAGGGGAATGTGGCCCAGCTCCATCATATTGAGCACATTAGAATAGGCCATCTCATAGCCGATGGAAAAGGCGATGAGATCAAACTCTGCCATAGGGTCATGGCTTTCCAGGGCCCACAGGGGCAGATTATGCTTCCGCATCTCCGCCTCCATATCGCCCCAGGGTGCAAACATTCGCTCACACCAGACGCCCTCTACCTGATTCATCCGGCCATACAGAATCCGAAGACCCACATTGGACATGCCGATCTCATAGGTATCCGGGAAGCAGAATGCCACCCGAATCTCCACATTCCGTTTGTCCTTTACGATTTCCAGATATTCTCCCCCGGTATAGCGGGCAGGCTTTTGGACCTTTGTCAAAATACGATCAATTAAATTTGTCATAGGTATAGTCCTTATTTATATTTCATTTCGGCCACAACCTGGCCGCCAGAATTCCAAACTCTTCCATCTTTTGAGACCAGCAGTTCCCCGTAAAAATCCTGAGCAATCTCAATGGCGCGATCATCCTCTGGAGTCTTTCCCGTCATGGTTTCGGGATCATAAACGGATAATTGAAACTGGGCCAAAATCTCATCTATGGGGCAGCCGCACTTTGGGCAGGCTTTTGCCTTATCCGACACCTGATTTCCACATTCCGGACATGTTACAAGCATAATGCTCCTCCTGTCGTTTAAGCTTTTTCTTCATTATACGGCGTTGGACCCGGAAGGTCAAGCCGGGCATGTTACATAGAAAGAGGCGCGTTCCCTAGAGAACACGCCTCCCAAGTCGTCAGACGATGTATTGCAGGGTATCCACCAACGCTCCATCCCGGAAATACAGCCGTGGAACCCGCTTGTTGATTCCGCTGACCAGTTCATAAGATATAGTCCCTAGCTGATCCGCCCAATGGTCCCAGGTGATGGTTTCTCCGCCATCAGTACCCACCACAGTGACTTCGTCTCCCACCTGGGCCTCCGGTACCTCGGTAATGTCCACCATGCACATATCCATGCAGATTCGGCCCACCACCGGAACATGACGTCCACGGAGCAAGAATGTGAGATTTCCGCTCAGCCTTCTGGGAAGCCCGTCCGCATACCCGATGGGACACACAGCCAGAACCCGGTTTTCCGGCGTGGTATAGGTTCTGCCATAACTCACCGTGATTCCGGGACCGAAAGGTCGGATGGCGGCAATGGTGGTTTTCAGGCTCATCAAGGGCCGCAGATCCGCCATTCCTCGAAGATCCCCGGAGGGATCCAGGCCGTAAGTGGCAATGCCAGGCCGAACCATATCATGGGCAAACTGGGGATAGGCGATGGTGGCACCGCTGTTGGCACAATGTACAATCTTCGGAACAATGCCCCGCTGTCTGAGCGCCTGCACCAGATCCATAAAGCGCTGATGCTGCATCTGTGTGTAGGCGTCCTGACTGGGGGTATCCGAAACGGCAAAGTGCATAAAGATCCCCTCAGGATACAGCTCCGGCAAAGCAGCCAGTTCCGATAGTTCTTCCACCGTCTCAGGCCGGTCATAGGCAAAGAAGCCCAATCGGCTCATGCCGGTATCCACCTTCATGTGGATGGTTAGCTTTAACCCGGTTCCCGCAAGGGCCGCAGCCAGTTCCTTGCCGTATTCCAGGCTGTGGACTTCCTGGGTGATGGACAGGGCCGCCTCTTCCCGGGCAAATTCTGGGGGCGTATATCCCAGGATCAGAATGGGCAGCTGAATCTCTGCCCGGCGAAGCTGCAACGCCTCTTCAAAATTGGACACTGCCAGATAATCCGCCCCCAGCCGCTGGAGCTCCCGGGATACCGGCAC
>CBCTLT010000327.1:0-2697 GCA_965147785.1 uncultured Oscillospiraceae bacterium | reverse complement strand
TATATCGACATGTGCGTAGGTCCCCACCTCACCTATACCAAGGCCCTCAAGGCCTTCAAGATCACCCAGCAGTCCGGCGCCTACTGGAAGAACGATAAAAACAACAAGATGCTCACTCGGATCAACGGTATCGCCTTCCGGAATCAGACGGAGCTGGAGGAATATCTCCATCTGATGGAAGAGGCGGAGAAGCGGGATCACCGTCGTCTGGGCAAGGAGATGGGCCTGTTTATGTTCTGTGACGAGGGCCCCGGTTTCCCGTTCTTCCTGCCCAAGGGCATGGCCATCAAAAATGCCCTCATCGACTACTGGCGGGAGATCCACACCCGGGAGGGCTATGTGGAGGTGTCCACGCCCCTGATTATGAACCGGCATCTGTGGGAGACTTCCGGCCACTGGGATCACTACAAGGACAACATGTACGCCACTCAGATCGACGGGGAGGACTACTGCATCAAGCCCATGAACTGCCCCGGCGGCGTCATGGTCTACCGGTCCCAGCCCCACAGCTATCGGGAGCTGCCCCTGCGGGTGGGAGAACTGGGTCTGGTACACCGGCATGAGTTGCGGGGTGCGCTGCACGGATTGTTCCGGGTGCGCTGCTTTACCCAGGACGATGCCCATATCTTTATGCGGCCGGATCAGATTGCCGACGAGATCAAGGGTGTGGTACACCTCATCAATGAAGTTTATACCAAATTCGGCTTTGAGTATTTCATGGAGCTGTCCACCCGGCCGGAGGATTCCATGGGCTCCGACGAGGACTGGGAGCGTGCCACCAACGGCCTCAAGGACGCCCTGGAGAGCCTGGGTCTCGACTATATCATCAACGAGGGCGACGGTGCCTTCTACGGTCCCAAGATCGACTTTCATCTGCGGGACAGCCTGGGTCGTACCTGGCAGTGCGGTACCATCCAGCTGGACTTCCAGATGCCCCTGAACTTTGAGCTGGAGTATGTGGACGAGAAGGGTGAGAAGCAGCGGCCTATCATGATCCACCGGGTGTGCTTCGGCTCTATCGAACGGTTCATCGGTATCCTCACCGAGCACTTTGCCGGAAAGTTCCCCGTGTGGCTGGCACCCACCCAGGTGAAGGTGCTGCCCGTGTCGGAGAAGAGCATGGACTACGCCAAGGAGGTCTACGAGGCCATCCGGTCTACTGGCATCCGCACGGAGATCGACGAGCGCAGCGAGAAGATCGGCTACAAGATCCGGGAAGCCCAGCAGGTGGAGCGGGTGCCTTATATGCTGGTCATCGGCGCCAAAGAGGTGGAGGCCGGAAACATCACCTTCCGGAATCGGGACACCGGGGAAAGCACCACCATGGGCTTGGACGAGTTCATCGCCAAGGTCCAGAAGGAGACAAAGGAACGCATTTAAGGACAGATTGACACGCCCCCGCAGGGAAATTTCCTTGCGGGGGCCGTATTTTGCCGCCAAACCCTTGCCGAAACTTGTATTTCTGTGTTATATTGGAAAAAAGAGACGGGAGGGGATTCTATGAAGGGTCTGATTTGCTGGCTGCTGGTTCTTTGTATGCTGGCAGGCTGCGGGGCGGGGGCTTCCGATGGGGCGCAGTCCCAGGAAGCCGCAGAGACGGCGGCATCGGCCACGGCGGCCTTAGTCCCAGAATACACCGATGAGGAGCTGTTTTTGCAGGAGGCCTATTGGTATCTCCAATCCGATGAAAAGGCGCTTTTCTCCTGGGAAAACGGGATGGTGGAGGACTACTGCGGGGAGGACTCCCAGGTTATTATCGGGCCGGAGGGAGAACGGGAGATTGCCGGGATGCCCCTTCAGCGGGTACAGTATACCTTCTTTCAAATAGGGGAAATCGAAAATAATGTAAATCTGTACTTTGATGAGAACGGTCAGTTTGTGGGGACGGATGGAGATTCCTATTTCCATGGAGACATTCAGATGTGGGTATTTGCCGACAAGCAAGGGTTCTCTGCCGATGACACCCTGACGGTGACAACAGTATTGAAAAATTGGGGAGAATCAAAAAAATTCATTACCTTTGGCGCGGTTGCGTGGAGCGAGTTTTTTAAGAAAGGGGTCTTTGTGGGGGGCGGCGTGGATGCATCAGCGAGAGAGCTGGAACTAAAGATGAATGAAGTAGTGGTGCTGGAAAACCAGTATAGAGACTGGGATAAATGGGTGCAGCCTCCTGCGGGAAATGGACTGCCTGGAATATATACCATGGTCACTTTTGTTGAGATGCAGGAGATATTGGAGGATACCGCTGGCGAGGAACGGGGCTCCCGCATCCAGCTTCGTGAAGTGCGGGAAGTGGAGATCGAAGAATAAACAATCCCCGGAGGATGCATGATCCTCCGGGGATGCCTGTTTTTTCAAAAGGTCACTTCGCCATATACACCACGCCGTAGGCCCCAGGGCCGATATGGGCGCCAATGACGGGACCAATGGAAAAGCACATGTCGTCGGCAATCTCCGTGCCGGTTTTGGCGATCTTTTTTCGCAGATCGTCCAGATTGTCCCGGTTGCTGCTGTAAACTCCGTAGACCGGGAACCGGGTGTCCGGGGGATTGGCCTCCAGCAGAGAGGCAATCTGACTCATGGCCTTGCTCTTGCCCAGGCATTTGCCCGCCACGGCCACGCCCCCCTGGGGATTGACGGTGATGACAGGCTTGATCCGGGCCAGGGCGCCGATGCCTGCGGCGGCCTTGCTGAGCC
>CBCTLT010000326.1:0-2726 GCA_965147785.1 uncultured Oscillospiraceae bacterium | reverse complement strand
GCAAGAAAAATCTGATGCTGGCGGCAGAGAACACCAAGCTGATCCGCAGTGCTGCCAGTGCGATGAAGACTACGCCCGCAGACCTTTTGACGCGGCTGGAGCAGACAGTCAAGGAGGGGAAGGAACTGCGTCAGCAGCTGGATCAGCTCCAGAGCAAGCTGCTCTCCAGCGACGCTGAACGGTTCCTCTACGCGGCCAAAAAGGTGGAGGGCCTCAATGTCATCACCACCACCCTCAGCTCCATGAGCGCCGGTTCTCTTCGGAAAATCGGTGATATGCTCCGGGATAAGGACGATACTGTGGTAGCAGTCTTGTCCTCGGTCAGCGACGACAAGATTACCTTCCATGCGGTCTGCGGTAAGAAGGCCGTGGCTGCGGGGATCAAGGCGGGAGATCTGATCCGTACCGTGACGGCCATTACAGGCGGCTCCGGCGGTGGTAAACCCGACAGCGCTATGGGCGGCGGCAAGAACCCCATTATGCTGGATAACGCTCTGGCCATCGTAGATAATTTTGTGGCAGAGCACATCAAAAAGTGAGGAGTGTTCCAGATGAACGACTGCATTTTCTGTAAGATCATGAACGGCGAGATTCCCACCAGCAAGGTCTATGAGGACGAGCTCTGCTTTGCGTTTCGGGACATTGAGCCCCTGGCCCCCATGCATTTTCTGGTGATCCCCAAAAAGCATGTGGCCTGTGCGGCGGAGATCGACCAGGAGATGGCCCCCACGGTGGGACACATCTTCGCGGTGATTGCCAAGCTGGCGAAGGAGATGGGCTTTGCCGAGGGCTATCGCGTGGTTACCAACTGCGGCGCAGATGCCGGTCAGACGGTCCAGCACCTGCATTTCCATGTGCTGGCGGGCAAGCAGCTGGGCAGCTTCAATTAAAAATCAGGGGGGACGCCGAGGCGTTCCCCCTCAGCTTTTTCTCGACTTTTATTCCGATGGATGGTAAAATAGCCAAAAAAGGAGGGAGGCTGGAAGGGTGCGGATTCTGCTTTTCTTTACCTGCGGTTTTGCGGCGGCGGTATTGCTGGGCATATTCGCTATGCCGCTGCTGCCGGCATTGGTCCTTTCCGGCATCCTGCTCCTGGGAACGGTGGTGCTGGGACTCCGACACAGCAGGATCGCCGTACCTCTTTTGGGCGCAGCGTTGGGGCTGCTCTGGACGGTGGGCTATGGCGCCGTTATCATGAGACCGGCCCAGAAGTTGGCTGGTCAGGTTGCGCAGATTCAGGGCGTGGCGACGGATTACAGCACCGCCACAACTTACGGGATCCAGGTTCCCGCAAAAATCACCTGCCAGGGAGAGACGGTGCGGGCGGTGGTGTGGCTATATACCGATATGGCGCTGAAACCTGGGGATCAGTTCACCGTAATTGCCAGGCTGGAGGATCCCAATGAAGATGGAAACTACTATTACGATTCAGAAGGGGTTCACCTCTTGGCCTTCGGTCAAACGGAGCTGGCGTTGACGCTGGCGGACCTTGTGCCCTGGCGGTATGCGCCAAGATGGGTGGCCCGTCAATTGGAGCGTGCTTTGGAGGAATGCGTACCGGAGGACGCATTGGGGTATGCTCTGGCTCTGACCACCGGAAATCGGGAAAAACTGTCCACCCTGGAGGAGGAGAACCTGAAGGTTTCGGGAATCTACCACATGCTGGCACTGTCCGGAATGCATATGACAGTGTTGGTGGGGACGGTGTCCCTGTTGTTTCGGCGGAAGAGAACCAGAGCCTTAGTGGGGATCCCGCTGAGTATCGCCTTTGCTGTGATCACAGGCGCCAGCGCCTCTATCGTGCGGGCGGCGGTGATGCAGAGCCTGGTGCTGCTGGCTCCATTGTGCCGCAAAGAAGAGGATGCGCCCACGTCCCTGAGTGCTGCCGCGCTGCTCCTGATGCTGCAGAATCCCTATTGCATTCTTGGCTGGGGAATGCAGCTGAGTTTTGCATCCATGGCAGGGTTGCTCCTGCTGTCGGATAAGATCTGCGTTTTTCTAAAAGAGCATCTGTTCCGGGAGCCCAAATGGAGACTGGTGAAGCTGGTTCGTTGCGGCATATGCGCCTCCCTGGCTGCCACTTGTGCTGCGGCAGCCTGTGCCACCCCGCTGATGATGGTGCATTTCGGGATGATCTCTTTGGTGGCACCGGTGACCAATCTGCTTGCGGTTTGGGTCATCAACTGCTGTTTCCGCGTTAGCCTTTTGACCGCATTGCTGGGCCTTTTGGTGCAGCCCTTGGGCGGTTTCCTGGGCTGGTGCCTGGCCTGGGGGATCCGATATGTGCAGTTCATCGCAGATGCTCTGGCCAAAGTCCCCTTTGCTGCCCTGTATACAGAATCGATTTATGGATTTGGCTGGGTGCTGCTGGTTTACTGTAGGGCACTGCTGGTCTGGCGGTCACCTGGTCCAAGAAAACGACTGGTGGTTCCAGCCTGCTGCGTTTTGGTGGGCCTGGCAGGCTGCTTGATGTTCACGGTGCTCCAAAACAGCGGTATGATGATGACGGTGGTGGATGTGGGACAGGGGCAATGCCTGATTCTTTCCGACGGAACCCAGAATGTGATGATAGACTGCGGCGGCAGCGATGGGGAACGCAGCGGCGATTTGGCGGCCGAGGAACTGATGAAGGTAGGCGCCGTTCGGGTGGACGTGCTGATCCTGACCCACTATGACAAGGATCACTGTGGCGGTGTGGTGGAGCTTCTTGGCCGGACGGAGGTTTC
>CBCTLT010000325.1:0-2741 GCA_965147785.1 uncultured Oscillospiraceae bacterium | reverse complement strand
CCCCATTGGCTCTGCATCGGTGTGCTGGTCTGCGCAATGGCCTGCTCGGCCATTGTTCTGGGCCCGCTCCATCAAAGCTTTTTGAACGTTTGCTTCTTCTGCCGGAACTATGTGCTGGCCCCGGAAAGCCTGATCTATCTGGGAGTGGACATCCTTCGCTATGGTGTGGCCGCCGTGATGAGCGTGTGCGTTCTCAATCTGGTCCCCAGCCGCACCAGCTTTTTGACCCGGCTGGGCAAAAACACCCTGACCATCATGTTCCTCCACTCCGTCCCCCATCTGCGGGACGGGCTGTACGCCCTCAATCCACTGCCCCATAACATCCCCTTTTCCATGGTGTGGTGGACCCTGTGGTCCCTGCTGGCCACGGTCCTGCTGGGCAGCCCGCCGGTGGCCCATGGCTTTCAAAGGGTTATGGATTGGCTGCGCCGCATACTTCCCAAAAAGGCCCCGGCAGTCTCAGAATAATATTTTAGATACGAAATCGAGGCAATACACTTATGAATCCAATTACCCGTGAACTCTTTTCCTTTATTGAAAAAAGCCCCACCAGCTTTCACGCGGTGGAAAATGCCCGGCAAGCCCTGGATGAGGCGGGCTTCAAGCCTCTGCTGGAATCCCGCCCCTGGTCCCTGACCCCCGGCCAAGGCTACTATGTGGTCCGCAACCAATCCAGTCTTATTGCCTTCCGGCTGCCGGAAACCATCACCGGCTTTATGGTGGGTGCCGCCCACACCGACTCCCCCTGCCTGAAGCTGAAGGAAAATATGGAGCTTCATCTCGAGGGCTATACGAAACTGGACGTGGAAAAGTACGGCGGTATGCTGGTCTATCCTTGGCTGGATCGGCCCCTCAGCGTGGCCGGTCGGCTGATGGTCCGTTCTGCCCAAGGGGTGGTTTCCCGGCTGGTCAATCTGGACCGGGATCTGCTGGTGATCCCCAGTCTGGCCATCCACATGGACCGCAGCGCCAACGAAGCCAAGAAATGGGACGCCCAGACGGATCTTCTGCCCCTGCTGGGAAAAGACAGTCAGAAGCTACTGCCGCTGGTAGCCCAGCAAGCGGGGATTTCCCCGGAGGATATTCTCGCCTTCGACCTGTTCGTCTATAATCGGGATCGCGGTACCGTCCTTGGGCCCAATGAGGAATGGATCCTCTGTCCCCGACTGGATGATCTGCAGTGTGTGTTTGGCCTTTTGCAGGGCTTTCTCCGAGCCCAGCAGCCCAAATCCATGCCGGTGCTGGCCCTCTTTGACAACGAAGAAGTGGGCAGCGAAACCCGTCAGGGTGCTATGTCCACCTTCCTGCTGGACACCCTGCGGCGAATCTGCCTGACCCAGACCATGGACGAAGCCGCCTATCTCCGCTGCGTATCCCAGAGCCTCATGGTATCCGCCGACAACGCCCACGGCCTCCATCCCAATCATCCGGAAAAGGCTGCCCTCACCAATCGGCCAAAGCTGGGGGAAGGCGTAGTGATCAAATATGGCGCCCGCTACGCCACCGACGGCCCTTCCGCCGCACTGCTGCGGCATATCCTCCGGCAGAAAGAGATTCCGGAGCAGGCCTATTTTAACCATTCCAACGTCCCCGGTGGGGGAACCCTGGGCAACATCTCCGGCACCCAGGTCAGCATGCACACCGTGGACATCGGCCTGGCCCAGTTGGCCATGCACTCCGCCTGCGAAACCGCCGGAACCGCCGATACGGAATCCCTGATCCGGGCCATGGAGGCCTGCTTCTCCGCCAGAGTCCTGGAACTGGGCCCGGAGTCCTTTGCCATTGACCTCTGATCGAGTCCTGGTCAGTATGGCCACTTTCTACAGAATGACAACCTCCGCACAGAATGATACTTGCAATTCGTACCATTCCCCCGCTATAATGAGTGTGGCAGCAATGCCACACTCATTTTGCTTTGGAAAGAAGGTCTTTTTTATGGCGCAATTGACCGGTAAAGAAATTACCATCGTTCCCAGAATTCCCTATGTTCCCATCGAACCCTGGGATTGGTTTAAAGAAAATGGCATTGAGGACAAGCAGGGTGGGCCTCCCCCCATGGGCGCTGGCCCCGTCATGACCCCATCCATCCATATCAAGGACGGCAAACTGGTTTCCGCTCCTGCCGCCACTGTCTATGGTGGCGACATCACCGACGAAAACGCTTCCGATGTGCGGATCGTGGCCTATGATGGTGCCATCGGCGGCATCTATGCCGAGGGCAAAGACACGGACTATACCGTGGAAGGTGCTGTGATCTGCCTGTCCGGCGACGGACAGGGCCTGGGAGAGAAATCCGCCGGTGCAGGCGTATCTGATCATGCAACCCTGACCCTGAAGGACTGCCTGATTGACACCTGGGGCCTTTCCCGCACCTCCACCTCCGCCAGCGGCGGCAGCGTTCTGCGGGTCTACGACTCCATCATCGCCAGCCACGGCGCTCCCTATGGCGAGGACGCTCCCGGGGAAGCACCCAAGATGAATCCTCCGGCTCCGCTGGAGATTCAGGGCAACAACCGGACCCACTGCACCGTGCAGAACTCCTACAGCTACTTCTATAACTCCCTGATTACCTGTGATGGCTGGGCCGCGCTGTCCACCGACGCCTCCAACGGCTTTGTCTATCTGGAAGCCAACGACTGCAAGGTGGTATCCACAAAATCCGGCTACGGCGCCTATGCCGACTGGGGCTGCCATGACGTATTCAACGACTGCAAATTCGATGTGGCCTGCCAGGCTGCTAT
>CBCTLT010000324.1:0-2750 GCA_965147785.1 uncultured Oscillospiraceae bacterium | reverse complement strand
CGCACCCGAGGGCACCAAGTCTGTCAAGATGATGGGCAAGGGCACCGAAGGCCTGCATTTCTCCATGGTGATCTCTCCCATGGACTGCACCGGCTGCGGTTCCTGCGCCAACGTCTGCCCTGCCAAGAACAAGGCCCTGGTTATGAAGCCTCTGGCCGAGTCCATGGAGCAGGAGAAGGTCTTTACCTACGCCACCGAGCAGGTTTCCGAAAAGGTCCTGCCCTTCAAGGCCAACACCGTCAAGGGTTCCCAGTTCAAGACGCCGCTGTTCGAGTTCTCCGGCGCCTGCGCCGGCTGTGGCGAGACGCCTTACGTCAAGCTCATCACCCAGCTCTTCGGTGATCGGATGCTCATTGCCAACGCCACCGGCTGCTCCTCCATTTGGGGCGCCAGCGCACCCTCTACTCCCTATACTGTCAACAAAGACGGCAAGGGTCCCGCCTGGGCCAACTCCCTGTTTGAGGACAATGCTGAGTTCGGTTACGGTATGCTTTTGGCTACCGAGCAGCGTCGGGCCAAGGTAGCGGAAACCGCTGCAGCACTGGCTGCCTCTGACAAGATTCCCGACGAGCTGAAGCAGGCTCTGGAAGCCTGGCTGGCTGCCAAGGATCTGGGTGAAGGCTCCAAGGAACCCTCCGCCGCACTGACGGCTGTACTGGAACGTATTGTTCCCCACTGCGACAATGCCTGCGGCATGGGCGCTCTGGCCAAAGAGCTTTACACCATGCGGGATATGTTCGTCAAGCCCTCCCAGTGGATCTTCGGCGGCGACGGCTGGGCTTACGACATCGGCTACGGCGGACTGGATCATGTACTGGCCCAGAACCGCAATGTCAATGTATTTGTCATGGATACCGAAGTCTACTCCAACACCGGCGGTCAGGCCTCCAAGGCAACCCCCATCGGCGCTGTGGCCGAATTCGCCGCTGCCGGCAAGGCGGTCAAGAAAAAGGATCTGGCACAGATCGCCATGACCTATGGCTATGTCTATGTGGCCCAGATCGCCATGGGTGCTGACTATCAGCAGGCCCTGAACGCCATTCTGGAGGCAGAGGCCTACGACGGTCCTTCCCTGATTATCGCCTATGCTCCCTGCATCAACCATCACGCAAAGGCCGGTATGGGCAAATCTATGAACACCATGGAGCGGGCCGTCAAGGCAGGTTATTGGCATCTGTTCCGCTACAACCCCGAGAAGGAGCAGCCCTTTACCCTGGATTCCAAGGCCCCTACGGATCAGTACAACGATTACATCATGTCCGAGAGCCGCTACTCCTCCCTGGCCAAGAGCTTCCCCGAACGGGCCAAGGTCCTGTTTGCCGAAGCCGAGGGCTTTGCCGCTGAAAAATATACTCAGCTGGCCAAAAAGGCTGAAAATCAATAATAATCTGTTTATGGCGGGCGCAGATGCGCCCGCCATATTTTATGTTTTCCCGTTCTTTTTGCCCTTTTTTCCGCATTCCCCAGTTATGGCATGATTTTCCCCAGAAAAATTGCATTTTCCCCTTGACAGGCGCATGGGTTTGTACTAGAATAGGTCCGTCAAACGTATGATACGTTTTATGACAAATGATACCACGGTGGTGTCACCCGGCGGTATCTCGTTTTGGTATTACCAATCCGGCTGTCTGTTCAGGTCACCTCCCTGAGTCGTAGCCAGACAGTCGGCTTCGGCAATACCACGGGATGACGAATTGTTTTGCCTGGACGCAAAATGATTCGTCTTTTTCCTTCTTTTCCTTGCTTTTTACAGAATTTTTGCTATACTTAAAGGAAAAGTAACGCTTTTCTTTTCGATTTTAACAAGTAATTCAGGTGATGACATTATGACCACGAGCACCAGCCCTATTTTGAGCGCCAAGCTGTCCCTAGACAGCGATGTGCCACTTTACAATCAGTTGGTTGCAATTATCAAGCGCCATATTTCCGCCGGGATCCTAAGCCCAGGGGATCTGCTTCCCTCTGAAGCTGAGCTGTGCCGGGCTCTGTCCATCTCCCGTTCCACGGTGCGTCAAGCTATTGGTGCCCTAGAATCCGAGGGTCTTGTGGTACGCCGTCAGGGAAAAGGCACCTTTGTGGCTGAGCCCAAGGTCCACCGCAAGACGGAGCGGGTCTACTCCTTCACCGCTGAAATGACCGCCATGGGCCTGACCCCTTCCTCTGATCTCATTGAGTTCTCGGTCATTGACCCCACACCAGACATTGTGAAAATGCTGGAGCTCCGCTCCGCCGATGTCAAAGTATATAAATTTACCCGAATCCGGAAGGTCAACGGGGAGCCGCTGATGTTGGAAACCTCCTTTTATCCCCAGTATATCTATCCCGGCCTCACCCGAGAACTGCTACAAACTCACTCCTTCTACTCTCTGCTGTATGATGTGGGCGTGATCCCCTATACCGCCGTGGATTCCTATGAAGCAGTGAAGTTTAGCAAAGCTGACGCCGAACTGCTGCATTGCCGGGCAGGCAGTGCCGGATTCTTTGTCCAGCGTCAAACCCGGACGGAAAGCGGCGAGTGCTATGAATTTACCCAGGCTTATATGCGCGGCGATCGCGCTTCCCTGGATATTGTCCTGCACAAGGATGGCGTCACCTTCTCTCGCAGTGTGGATAAATCCCATAATTGATTTTATATCTTTGCAGCCCTGAAAAATTTCAGGGCTGCTTTTTTGTACACAGCCAGGACACATCGCCCTCTTATGCCGATGTTTCCGGCCTGTTTGGCGACACGGTGGCCGAGCTCGTCGATG
>CBCTLT010000323.1:0-2764 GCA_965147785.1 uncultured Oscillospiraceae bacterium | reverse complement strand
TGGTAAAACATATTTCAGACCGTATTGTGGTGATGTACCTGGGGACAGTGGTGGAAACCGCCACCTCGGAGGCGCTCTATGCCAAGCCGCTGCATCCCTATACCCAGGCGCTGATCTCGGCCATCCCGATCCCGGATCCTGAACTGGAACGGAAACGGGAGGAGGAAACAGTACAGGGCGAAGCAACGGTGGCAGGCGCTACGGAGGGATGCCGTTTCCGCACACGCTGTAAATATGCTTCGGAGCGGTGTGCCAAGGAAATGCCAACTTTGCGGGAAATTGAGCCTGGACATTTTGTTGCTTGCCATAATCTGGACAGCAAATGAGGACTTCATGAAAATATTTAAAGAGATCGGACTTGTTTTGTTGTTTGCGCTTGTCCTGGTGCTGCTTCTGGCGCTGGTCGCAGGGGTGATCTGCGCCATGGGTGGCAGCTATTTGGAGAGCCTTTGGAGACTTTGCGCCTTTTTTGGCGGCATTGTTTTGCTCCTGGCAGCGGTTCTGTTGCTGACCAATTCGTTTTATCGAAAGAAAATGGAACTGTGGGAAAACCGATTTCCCCATGTGCGTTTTTCCTATGCCCTATGTCTGGTAGGTGTCGTACTGATTTTGGCGGCAGGAATGGTCAATTATTGGATTTCATAAGGAGAGAGAGCCATGAAAACGAAATATCCTCATATGTTTTCTCCCATCACCATCGGGGGAGTTACCTTTAAAAATCGCATTTGGTCCGCGCCAGCAGGCGCGCATCTCCTCTATGGCAAAGAGGGGTATCCCAACGACCATGTGATTGCCTATTATGCCAACAAGGCCAAAGGCGGTTCTGCTAATATTACAGTTTCGGCCCAAAACATGGATGTTTATCGGGAGTATGACAGCGCCCATGCCCATGAGGATATTTTTGATGTAGAGAATCATCGCTTTTGGAATCAGCTCACAGATGCAATCCACTTTTATGGCGCCAAGGCGTCTTTGGAATTATTGGGCTTTACCTATCACGGCAGAAACTATAAGGGCGAATTGGTATCCTACTCTGTCAACGGAGAACCGGGGACGGAACCGCTAAACAGAGCTGTGATGGAACAGATTGCGTCACTATATGCTGATGCAGCAGAGAATGCCATCAAGTGTGGGTTTGATATGATTCTGATTCATGGGGGACATGGATTGATCCTCTCTCAGATCCTGTCGCCCAAGTTTAACACCCGTACCGACGAATTTGGCGGCAGCTTGGAAAATCGCGCGAAATTCCCGATCATGATCTTGGATGCCATCCGGCAGCGAGTGGGTCGAAAACTATTGATCGAATATCGGATTTCCGGTTCCGAATTGGGGGGAGACGACTGCTTTACACCGGATGACTGTGTTGCATTTTTGGAAATGATCCAGGACAAAATTGATATTGCGCACATCTCTGCGGGCAGTTTCTTTACGGATACAGAGCATATCATGCATCCAAATAATTTCCTGCTGCCTGGGCATAACACTTATTTGGCGGAGTATGTTAAGAAATCCGGGAAGATCCGTATTCCGGTTTTGACCTTGGGGGCCTACCAGCAGCCGCGGGATATTGAGGCGGCATTGGCAGCGGGGAAGGCTGATCTTGTGGCTATGGCCCGTGGTACTATCGCGGATGCTGAACTGGTGAACAAGGCGCGAAAGGGCAAGGAGGACGAGATCATTCCCTGCATCAAATGCTTCCATTGCCTGGATTATCGCCGTGCGGCCACCTTTGGCTGCGCTGTGAATCCTACAGTCGGAAGGGAAGCGCGGCTGAAGCAGCTGGTTCCACCCAAGGAGGAAACAAAACGGGTCGTGATTATCGGTGGTGGACCTGCCGGTATGGAAGCTGCCATTACGGCAAAGCAACGAGGCCATCAGGTCATTTTGCTGGAACAGGCTGAGATGCTGGGCGGAAAACTAAATTTTTCGCGACAGGTTCCCTTTAAGCGTGATCTGTGCAAACTGATGGATTACCTCATTCATATGGTGGATAAGCTGGGGGTGGATGTCCGGCTGAATACCGAGGCTACGCCGGAACTGGTGGAAGCCTTGGAGCCCGACGTGGTGATTGCTGCGGTTGGCGCGACAGCTCTGGTACCTCCGATTCCTGGCATTGATGGCGAAAATGTGATTACCGCAGAGGAGGCTTACCGCAAAATTAAGGCTGGAGAGGACATCGGCACCACTGTTGCAGTTTTGGGTGGCGGCGATGTGGGCTGTGAAACGGCGGTCTATCTGGCACAGGAGGCGGGGAAAACGGTCTCCCTGGTAGAAATGACCGATACCCTGGCGGCTGCATCCTGTAGTATTCCAAGGACAGCCATTACAAAGGAAATCGAAAAATGCGTGGATGCACATGTGAATGCACGCTGCACGGGAATCACCAAGGAAGGTCTGACCTATCTGGATACAGAAGGAGAGCATATGCTTCGTGCCGATACGGTGGTGCTTTCCGCCGGGATGGTACCACGCAGCCAGCAGGCAGAGGCGTTCCGCACCATTGCGGGCGAGTTCTTTACAGTTGGCGATTGTGTCAAGGCGAACAATGTGCGTACGGCAATTCGCACCGGCTACGACAGCGCCATTCAGCTTTAAGGGAAGGAAGGGAGCTATGGATCCCAAAATCTATGCCGCGTACGTGGATATTTTACAGGAAGAATTGGTTCCAGCCATGGGATGTACGGAACCCATTTCTGTCGCTTATGCCGGAGCTCTGGCGCGAAAGACCTTGGGAACGCGGCCGGAGCGGGTAGAACTATGC
>CBCTLT010000322.1:0-2766 GCA_965147785.1 uncultured Oscillospiraceae bacterium | reverse complement strand
GAACAATTATGATGTTGTCATTGCAGCCATCGGTGCGTCGCCACTGATTCTTCCCATTCCCGGCGCAGAACTGGCCGTCCCAGCGCCCCAGGTCTACGGCCATGAGGATGAACTGGAAAAATCCGTGGTTATCATCGGCGGCGGCCAGGTAGGCTGCGAGACCGCACTCCATCTGGTCCAGCAGGGCCACGACGTTACAGTTCTGGAAATGCAGGATAAACTGCTGGTGGACGCTTCCGCCTCCTATCGGAACCGGCTCACCCGAAATATGGGCTATCATGACAATCTGAAGTCTGTCACTGGTGGACGCTGTACAAGCATCACTGCCGAAGGCGTCACCTACATCGACCATGATGGAACGACCCAGACACTTTCCTGCGGCAGTGTGGTCATGGCCGCAGGTATGCGCCCTCGGCAAGCCGAAGCCACTGCGCTGTACGATCCGACCTACCGGCTCTACACCATCGGCGACTGCGACAAAGCCGCCAATGTGCAAAAGGCAGTCCGTGCCGCCTTCTCCACCGCGATTTCCCTGTAAGCAAAATCAAAACCCGGCCGCCTTGCCATGTACGGCAAGGCGGCCAGTCTTTTTATGCAATTCCTATGAAATCATTCTCAGCGTCCCTTGGGCCGGAATTCCATGACCACGCCCTGCTCCACCGGGACCTCGCCCCGGATTCCCTCTGGGGTCTTCCGAATGGTCTGGAACTTGTTGTTGAGGAGCGGATTGGTGTAGGTATAGTCTGCCCGGCGATGGAAGGCGCCCCGGGTCTCTTTTCGGTTGGCTGTCACCAGGATGGTGGCTTGGGCCACATCCAGCATATCCAGCACCTCCAGGCACCGCATCAGGTCATGGGCGTCCTCTGCCTTCAGCTGGGCCAGTGCGAATCGTTTGAGATCCGATACATATTTATATCCCGCCCGCAGCAGCGATTCCGAACGGATCTTGTAGCCGCAATACTGGGCCATGATCTGCTGCAGCGTGGAGTTCGCCTCCTTCCAGTTCGCCCCCTCCTCGCGTGACAGCAGCGCCTCATAAAGGGCCTGTTTTTCCGCAATCTTGGGATGACCGGTAATATCCGTCTCCGGAATACCTTTTACTTGCTGTCCCGCATGTTCTCCTGCGATCTGGCCCAACACAGCCGCCGAATGGATGCCGTTGGCCACATTGGCGGTGCAGTCGCCCACACCATAGAGGTGTGGAACGGAGGTCTCGGCGTTTACGTTGATCTCCATGCCCTGAACGTGGGGCGTATAGGTGTCAAACTCCACCATTTCCTTCCGCAGGTCAATGCCAAACTGATCCATATAGTCATTGATGGAGGTGTCTCCCTCGGAAACAAAGCAACGGCGCATATATTGCAGATCCTCTTCCTCGATCTCCGAACAGTTCATATAGGTGGGGCCTGTTCCGTTGGCCATTTTTTCAGAAAAGACCGACTGCCAGATATCCGCCGTCACATCCCCCAGCTCCCGGGTGGGCTTTGTGACAAAGGGCCCCACAGGCTTACCATCAATATCCGTCAGCACCCCGATCCAGGTGGCCTTACCGCAGCGCATAAAATGCTTAAGACCGGAGTGGACATAGGGGAGATCCAGATTCACCAGCTTGCCCCCAGCCCGGAAGGTCAGGGCGTCTCCCGCACCGGTATTGGCCGGACAGATGTCCACATTGAAGGGATAGCAGGGATTGTGGGCCGGATACATTCTGGCGGCAGCGCCGGTGGCCAGGATCACCGCTTTGGCCTGAAACAGTGTCATCTCCGGCGCATCCTCCCGGATATTGACGCCGATGGCCCCAATGACCCGACCGGTCTCCGGCTCCAACAGCAGTTCGTTCATAGCCGTCTTGTTGCAGATTCTCACCCCCAGGCTCTTGGCCTTTTCTGTCAGGGCAGGCTTCTGATTCCATCCGTCATACTTGAGATGATACCTGCGGCGGTTAGGCATGGCATGGCCCTCAAAATTCCAGGTTCCCTTGGGCTTCATGTTGATGCCATAGCTGTGCCATTTCTGCACCACTTCAAAGGAACGCTGCAAGATTTTTGTAAACACATCCACGTCCTGATAGGGGCCTAGCAGGGTTTCCGAGCACTCCTGCAGGATCACATCGAAATCCTCCCCATGATATTCCGGTATGTAGCAAAAGAAGTGGTCGTTACCCGTGGCTCCAGAACCGGAATGTCGGGTATCCGCCTTTTCCGCCACCACCACAGAGGCTCCCTGTTCCGCTGCAGCAATGGCCGCCTGCATGCCGCCCACGCCGCCGCCAATGACCAGCACATCAGCTTTTATGATTTCGGGACTCACGTTGAGTTTCATTTCGCGTCAGCCTCCTTTCCGGGTACCGTCATGGTAAACATCATGTGGGACAGCGGGTATCGCATGGTAATGGCCTTTTGGGGACATTCCATGGCACAGGCCCGGCAGTGCCAGCACTCATCGGGATACCGGACCTCCACCTCTCGTTCCGTGCCTTTGCCCTTGACCCGGATCACATCCAATGGACATATCTGTGCGCACAGGGTACAGCGAATGCAGCGTTCCCTATTGATGACAGGCGGCATAACATCGTCTCCTTTCTTTCTTTTCATATTTGGATGATTGAATGCACCGCAGTCCCGCATGAGAAAACAACTCCCGTGGGACGCAGTATTGTTTAGCGTTCTCCTGCCAGATACTGATCGTAGGCATTCTGATATACGGCAATTACCTCGTAAATGCCCATCTCCTCCATGGTGGCGACATAGTCGTTCCAGTTTTGAT
>CBCTLT010000321.1:0-2775 GCA_965147785.1 uncultured Oscillospiraceae bacterium | reverse complement strand
TCGGTCGGGGCCCGGCTGGAGAGATACAAGACCCAAAGCGGTTTCCCGAGACGGGCCTTCCCCAGGGACGAATGAGCCTGTTTCCGTGGAAGCCCGTCTGGAGACCTACCGGGTGCAGCTCACACAGAAACGGGTTCCGGCCAAACAACGTAGAAAGATGCAGCAAAAGAAAATGGACCATAAACGAAATCAGGTACAGCGTCCATGATGAGGTGATCGTATCAAACAACCATCCAAGGCCGGGGGATTCTCCTCGGCCTTTTTCTGTACATTCCTGTGGCTTGGGCAGCCCTGATGATTGCCCAGTGCTGGGGCGGCAGCCTGCCGGTGCTGCTGCAAAAGCTGGCGGCCGCCCTGCAATCGCCCCTGGATATTACCTGGACGGAGCAGAGCGCCCCGTCCATTTTGATTTGTACTGGAGCCTATGGATTCGGGCTCCTGCTGTACAATTCCACCCGGCGGCGGACCCGCGATGGAGAAGAACACGGCAGTGCCCAGTGGGGCTCTGCCCGTCAGGTCAACCGGCAGTTTGCCCAGAGACAAAACAAGATCCTCACCCAGCATGTCCGGCTGGGTCTGGACAGCCGAAAGCATCAGAGGTCCCTGAATGTGCTGGTCATCGGCGGCAGCGGGGCCTCCAAGACCAGGAGTTATGTGCTGCCCAACATTCTGGAGGCCAACACCAACTATGTCATCACCGATCCTAAAAGCGAGGTGCTGCTGGCAACGGGCGGCTATCTCAAGAGCAAGGGCTACGACGTTCGGGTGCTCAACCTGGTGAATCTGGCCCAGAGCGACGGGTACAACCCCTTTCGGTATCTGCGGGATGAAAAGGATGTTTTAAAGCTGGTAAACCATCTGATCCAGGCCACCACACCCAAAGGGCAGAAAGCCTCCGATCCCTTTTGGGACAAATCCGAAACGGCGCTGCTGCAGGCCATTATCCTGATGCTGCTCCAGGAGGCCCCGGAGTATGAGCAGAACTTCTCCATGGTGATGCGGGTGTTGGAGTACGCCCAGGTCAGGGAGGAAGATGAGGAATACGTCTCGCCGCTGGATATGCTCTTTGGGGCCATGGAGGAAGAAAATCCTGCCAGTGTGGCAGTTCGGCAGTATAAGGTGTTCAAACAGGCCGCAGGCAAGACGGCGAAAAGCATACTGGTGTCCGCTGCGGTGCGGCTGGCGGCTTTCAACCTGCCCCAGATCCAGGCCATCACCGACCACGACGATATGGACCTCCATACATTGGGGGAGCAAAAATGCGCCCTGTTTGCCGTGATCCCCGACAATGACGACAGCTTTGCGTTCTTGGTCAGCCTTCTCTATTCCCAGGTGTTTCAGGCCCTCTATTACAGCGCCGACCAGATCCATCATGGAGCCTTTCCTTGTCATGTACACCTTGTGCTGGATGAATTTGCGGCACTGCGGCTGCCCGGGTTTACCAGAGAACTGGCCACCATGCGGTCAAGAAATATCTCCGCTTCCACCATCATTCAAAATATGGCCCAGATCAAAAGCCTGTACAAGGACGATTGGGAGACCATTCCCGGCAACAGCGACACGATACTCTATTTGGGAGGACATGAGCAAACGACTCATGAATACATCTCCAAAATGCTGGGGAAAGCCACCATTGACACCCAGACCCATGGGCAAACCAAGGGCCACAGCGGAAGCTATTCCACCAATCAGCAGTCCCAAGGCAGGGAGCTGCTGACCCCGGACGAGGTGCGGAAGCTGGACAACCGCTGCTGTCTCCTGTTTATCCGGGGTGTCAAGCCGGTGATGGACCGCAAATACAACCTGAAAAAGCACCCTGCCCTCGGAAGAACGTCCCTGGGAGGTGCTGCCCCCTACATCCACCACGCCACACCCACAGAGCAGGGAACCCCTTTGTTTGTTCCCGCTCACGAAGAAAGGAAGGATGCTGCGCAATGAATCATGCCAGAAAACAAACCACAAAAAGAATCTACGCCGTCTTTGCCGTGCTGTGCCTCACCATGACCCTTCTTACATCGCAGGCTTTTGCCACCGACGATCCGCTGACCGTGGTCAGCAATTTGAGCGATTTTATTTTCTCCCTGATCCGGGCCATCGGTCTGATCCTGCTGGGTTTCGGGATTCTACAGATCGGTCTGGCCCTGAAGTCCCATGACGCCAGCCAGCGAGCCAACGGGATGCTGACGGTGGCCGGCGGCATTGTCATCACCTTTACCAAGGAGATTCTTTCCCTGATTACCGGGGGATAAGAAAGTGCCGGGGCAAATGTATGCCCCGGCACAGCAATCACAGCAGGCTGCCGTAATCTCGTCTTGCGTATAGAATTCTTCGGATCTGAACGGTGTCTCCCTGAATGACGTAAAAAACACAGTAGTTCTTTACCAGCAGATAACGATAGCCCTTTGCTTTCAGGGCAAGGTCTCTGGGATGGGGACAACGCTCCGGAAACTGCCCCAAGCTGGCGATTTCCTGAACGAGCTGGTCATAATACCGGGCAGCCGCTTCCGGGGACAAGGTGTTGAGGTACGCCACAATGTCCCGAAGGTCCTGCTTTGCCGTGGCGTAAATTTTGACCTTATAGTGTTCCATGAACCTGCTCCCGCAGCTGTCTGGCATAGGTCAGAAAATCTTCCCCTTCATCTCTGCGGGCGATTTCTTCCTCGGCCACAGCCAGCTTTGCGTATAGGTCAATGAGGGCCTCCCGGCGTTCAAATTCTTCCATATTGAGAACGACCATGTCCCCGGTGCCGTTCCTGGTAATGTAGACCGGCTCCC
>CBCTLT010000320.1:0-2780 GCA_965147785.1 uncultured Oscillospiraceae bacterium | reverse complement strand
TGCGTCCATGCTGTTTGTGGAACATGATCGGGCTTTTTGTCACCGGGTGGCTACAAGGATTGTGGCGCTGTAATGGATCGTTGGGTTCTGCCCTCAAAAGAGTAAAATGATCGGGGAAAGCTGCTGGAGCTTTCCCCGGTGGTTTTGAAAGAACTTACGTCACGCTACGAGATCCTTTTTTTGATCATCTTCATGGCAATCAGCAAAGCAACGGCCAATACAGCAGTGAAGGCGCCATACACCAGAATCCCGGTATACCACGGTGCAGACCGCATAGCATAGAGGGCTGGATGGGCAACATAATCATAGCACAGATAGATGCTATGCCCGAGAAAGACACCTACGAAGGCCCATAGCGTCGTGCGCAGAATTTGATACAGCCGTCTCATAAGCGAACCTCTCCCGTGGTGCTACAGATCCACGCCTCGGGTATCGAATACCTTGGCGGGCAGGGCGTCGGCCAGCTCCAGCAAGACGTGGTCAATACCGCCGGAGTAATCCGGCAGCTTTACCGGGGAACGCAGAATACAGGCGTCGCTGTCCGCCTGGGCGTCCAAAGCGATATGCACGGTGGTACCCACACCCTCTTCGGATTCCAGCATCATCCGGCCTCCGTGGGCCTGCACGATGCCCTTGGCAATGGGAAGACCCATTCCGATACCCCAACGGGGATCAGGGAAGCGGCCTCGATGCTCGCTGCGATTGAATACCACGCTCATTTGATCTGCCGGAATACCGCAGCCGTTATCCCGTACTGTGATAAACAGCCGCCGTTCGGAACGACGCAGAGAAACGGAAATGGTTCCGCCGGGATCCGTAAATTTCATGGCGTTGGAGATCAAATTCAGCAGAACACGCTCCATACGGTCCGTATCCAGGGAGCAAAAACATCTGCCGGAGACGTTTTGATAGACCAGATTTCGGTTTGCAGCACTGCAGAGCGGGACGATTCGGTCCATTAGGTTCTGCATCCAGGCATCCAGGTCCGTCCGGACCATCCGCATGGTGATACTGCCGTTGGCAATGCCGTACATCTGCAGGTTGCCGGTGATCCGCAGAATGGAATACAGGCTTCGATTAAGCTCTGCGGCACGATCCATGGCCTTGGGATCTGAGGTTTCCTCCAGCAGCGGAAGAAGCTTCGGCGTGATGGATAGAATGGTGGTCATGGGCTGGCGGACGCCTTCAGAAATCGAAAGCATAGTGTTCATCCCCATGGTTTCCCAGGGCTGCACTGCGGTGGCCAGCAGGTAACCGTCACAGGCGGCTACGGTGACGTCACAGAAAAAATCAGCCAGGTTTACCGTGAACAACAGACTGCCATTCCCGGAAAACTGGCGGTACTGCTCAACAGCAGGTCCAAATATATCCTCTGCCGTGGCGCCTTCCCGAGCCTCGGGAAAGAGGCGTGTCGCGGAGGAGGAGGCAGCCACCATACGCTCTCCGTCGAATAAAAGCTGTGCCTGAGATGAAATTTGAAGCATTCTGCGCATAGTCTCCAACCCTTGTTTCGCCATAGCATTCCCTCCCGAATCCTTGATATGGGATAGCATTTCCACCCTGCCGGAAATAAAGCAATGAAATATTTGGAACATATCAAACAACTTTCCAGCTTATATCTAAAAAAATCATACCCGATGCACGGAGAAAAAGCAATTGTCGAATTAGGCAATTTTTTGGGAAACTTTTGTGAATTCTGTCGGCGTTTTCGTGAAAAATGGAATAGGACTTTACCTTTTCTAAATGTTGTTATATAATGGCCCCGTACAACTGAATAAAAAGGAGATATCTGGCAATGAGTGTAAAAGTGGGTATCAACGGCTTTGGAAGAATCGGACGACTGGCAGTCCGTGAAGCCGCCTACCGTGACGACATTGAAATTGTCGCCATCAATAACACCGTATCCCCGGACTACATGGTGTACAAACTCAAGTACGACTCCATGCACGGGATGTTTCCAGGTGAGCTTGATTATGATGACAATGCAATCTATGTCAACGGCAAGCGCATCGTTACCTTTCAGGCAAAGACCCCGGAGGAGATTGACTGGGCTTCGGCTGGCGCGGAGTACATCATCGAATCCACCGGCAAATTTACCACCGCAGAAAAATGTGCCGGACACTTTCGCAGTCCCACAGTGAAGAAAGTCGTGATTTCCGCACCGGCCCGGGATGATTCCCCCATGTTTGTTATGGGTGTGAACAACGACACCTATGACCCGAAAATGAAGGTCATCTCCAATGCTTCCTGTACCACCAATTGTCTTGCGCCGCTGGCAAAGGTGCTCAACGACAATTTCGGTATTGAGAGCGGATTGATGACCACCATCCACTCTACCACCGCATCCCAAAAGACCGTGGACGGCACCTCCAGGAAGGATTGGCGTGGAGGCCGTGCTGCGGCTGGAAACATCATTCCCACCTCCACCGGTGCAGCCAAAGCCGTCGGCAAGGTGATCCCGGAGCTCAACGGGAAGCTCACTGGCATGAGCTTCCGTGTTCCCACCCTGGACGTTTCCGTCATTGATCTGACGGTGGAACTGATCAAGGATACCACCTACGAAGAGATTTGTCAGGTGATCCGGGAGGCTTCTGAGGGCCCTATGAAGGGCATTTTGGGATATACCAATGACGATGTGGTGTCCTCGGATTTCCTCGGGGACAAGCGTACGTCAATTTTTGACGCCAAGGCCGGCATTGGGCTGACCCATAGATTCATCAAGCTGGTGGCCTGGTACGACAATGAGTCGGGATACACCAGTAAAACCCTGGATTTGGTGT
>CBCTLT010000319.1:0-2786 GCA_965147785.1 uncultured Oscillospiraceae bacterium | reverse complement strand
TCAGTATGGCGACGGTGACTGGGTCTTTGTCGCAGACTACGACTTTATTCAGAGCGCTGGCGGCAAGCTGCTGCGCAGTGTGAAGCTGTTTGATGTCTATCGGGGCAAGGGAATTCCCGAGGGCAAAAAGTCCTTGGCCTTTGCACTGGAGCTCCGCTCTGACGATCGGACTCTGACAGAGAGTGATTCCACCGAGGTTATGACCGCAATTTTGGACAAACTGGAATCGGCCTTGGGCGCCATTCTTCGTTAAGCAACACACCTGCTCAGTTCTTCGGCTACTTCTCCGAAGCTGAGCAGGTGTTTTTCTATTTGCACATATCATCCGTATTCTTTTGTATGTTTATACAGTGCTTTTATTCGTTCTGTTCCTTATAATAGAGTTGGAAGAGAATTCAGGGAAATCAAGAGAACGGAGGTCATTTCATGAAGTTACAAGGAAAATCCGTCGTTGTCACCGGTGCTTCATCCGGTATGGGCAGAGCCATAGTCTCCTTGTTTGTCAAAGAAGGTGCCAATGTGGTTGCCGTAGCCCGTCGTCAGGCCCGCCTGGAGGAGTTGGCTGCCTCCCTGGAGGGATGCAGCGGTCAGGTCGTTCCGTATACTGGAGATGTTTCCAACGAAAAAGACTGTGAAGGCGCCATTCTCCAGGCTGTAAAATCCTTTGGTCGGTTGGATATTTTGGTGAATAACGCAGGCGTCATGGACGACATGAGCGCCATTGGCAACGCCACCGATGAGAAAATGCAGCAGGTTTTTCAGATCAATGTGTTCGGACCCATGTATACCATGCGGAAAGCTGTGCAAGTATTTCAGCAGCAGGGCCAGGGCGGCAATATCATCAACGTGGCCTCTCTGGGCGGTCTTCGTACCTGTGCTGGTGCGGTCTACTGCGCTTCTAAGGCAGCGTTGATCTCCCTCACCAAAAACACCGCCTATATGTATATCGATGGCATCCGCTGTAACGCCATTGCCCCCGGTGGCATTAACACCGAGATCGCCACCTCCATGGGGATTCCCAATGCCCATGGCTACGGACGGGTGAAAAATGTACTTGCTGCCGCGCCTGCTCCAGGTTCTCCGGAGCAGATTGCATCCGTAGCCCTGTTCCTGGCCAGTGAGGATTCCAGCTATGTCAACGGCGATGTGCTGCTGGTGGACGGCGGCTGGGGTGCGGGCTGATCCTTGCATTCTTTTTGCGGCAACATTTCAGATACATTTTTGCTTTCTTTTATTGAAAATTAGTTTTTTCCTATCGCAAAATGTTGTTTTTCTTTCAGACTATGGAGCTATAAAATGACGTTTCATATCGCATATTCCTCCTTTTGCATCGGCCTTTCGGGGCCGATGCAATTTTTCTTGCAAGTTTTCATGTAAATTCATGCATTTTTTTGTTTACAGCTTCCCATTTCTTTGATACAATGGAACCACACAAAAAGGAGGTTTGATCTATGAATCTGCAAACACCAAATGCTAACGACGCCACCAGAAGTGTCAACCGCTCCCGTAATGTGGTTCCCTCCAGCGGCCTGTGCTCTCGCTGCATCGACGGATGTAAGGGCGGGTGCGAAGTTTTTAAGGCCACTTTCCGTGGACGGGAGCTCATTTATCCCGGTCCCTTTGGCGATATTACTGCCGGTGGCGACAAGGACTATCCAGTAGATTATTCTCATCTGAACATTCAAGGTTACGCCCAGGGTGGCCGTGGAATGCCCGAGGGTGTAGAAGCCAACCCTGATACGGCGCTGTTCTCCAAGGTTTCCACGGAAACGGAATACGGCTGGGATGAGAAAGTTAAAATGTCTGTGCCTGTATTTACCGGTGCTTTGGGCTCCACCGAGATTGCCCGGAAAAACTGGGAGCATTTTGCCGTAGGTGCCGCCATTTCCGGTATCACCATCGTCTGCGGCGAAAATGTCTGCGGTATTGATCCCCAGCTGGAGCGGGGTGCCAACGGTCTCATTACCAAGGCTCCCGATATGGATCGCCGTATCGAAACCTATCGCCGCTATCATCGCGGCTACGGCGAACTGCTTGTCCAGATGAATGTGGAAGATACCCGTCTGGGCGTGGCAGAGTACATCCTTGACAAGCATGGCATTGAGACCATCGAACTCAAATGGGGCCAGGGCGCCAAGTGCATTGGTGGCGAGATCAAGATCAGCTCTCTGGAGCGTGCTTTGGAGCTGCAGAAGCGCGGCTATATCGTCACCCCTGATCCCTCCGATCCCATCAACCAGAAGGCATTCCAGGAAGGTGCAATTAAGGAATTTGAACGTCACAGCCGTCTGGGCTTCATCTCTGAGGAGAGCTTTGCCTCTGAAGTAGAGCGACTCCGCAAGCTGGGCTTCAAGCGTATCACCCTGAAGACCGGCGCCTACAGCCTCAAGGAACTGGCCCAGGCTCTCAAGTGGTGCTCCAAGTACCACATCGACCTGCTGACCATCGACGGTGCCTCCGGCGGTACCGGTATGAGTCCCTGGCGTATGATGGAAGAGTGGGGCATTCCCAGCCTGTATCTCCACAGCGCTGCTTATCAGTTTGCAGAGATCCTGACCCAGCAGGGCGAGCGTGTACCGGATCTGGCCTTTGGCGGTGGCTTCAGCTCTGAGGACGGCGTATTCAAGGCTTTGGCGCTGGGTGCTCCTTACACCAAGGCTGTGTGCATGGGCCGGGCCCTGATGATTCCCGGCATGGTGGGCAAGAACTGTGCCCAGTGGCTCAAGGAGGGCAACCTGCCCAAGTCCATCTCCGAGTACGGCTCCACGCCCGAGGAGATCTTTGTG
>CBCTLT010000318.1:0-2805 GCA_965147785.1 uncultured Oscillospiraceae bacterium | reverse complement strand
AGCCAGGCGGCATCAGGTTCGGTCAGCAAAATCCACCCAAGCAGCCCAGGCTGTGGCAAAAGCCAGAAAACAGGCCGAAACATCCGGGAAAAGAGCGGCCAAGGAACTGTCTCAGAAGGTGCTCCGGGCCATTTTGGTATCCGGCAAATCTCTGTTGGCTGCGCTGGGGGCTGGAGGGGCCATAGCGCTTCTGGTGGTGGTTTTGGTGACGCTGGTGGGAATTCTGCTGGTGTCGCCTCTGGGAATCTTTTTCAGCAGCGGCGCTGACAATGAAATGACCCTGCAGCAGGCCATGGGCATCCTGAACACGGAGCTTCAGGACCGTGTTACGGAAATTGAGCAAACGGTGGCCCATGACGATCTGCAGAAAAACGGCCAGCAGGCTTCTTGGAAGGAGGTGCTGACCATCTATAGCGTGAAGGTCACAACGGATGCGGCCCACCCGCTGGAGGTGGTGACCATGGATCAGCAACACCTGGAATTGCTGCGGCAGATCTTCTGGGACATGAATTCTGTGGACTACGCCACGGAGACCTACACCGAAGAAGTGACCGTAGAAATCCAGGACAGCAGCGGTGAGGTGCCTGAGGAAGCCCAGACCATAGAAAAAACCAGGCTTGTCATTACCATCGGCAGCAAAACTGCCCAGCAGATGGCGGAGGAATACGGCTTTACAGCGGAGCAGCTCGGCTATGTAGCCGAGCTGCTCTCTGAAGAATATGCAGAATTTTGGACTATGTTGTCCCTGCCGGGGATTGGCAGCGATGACATTGTGGCCGTGGCCTTGTCCCAGGTAGGCAACGTGGGTGGAGAACCCTACTGGAGCTGGTACGGATATACCAGCCGTGTGTCCTGGTGCGCCTGCTTTGTCTCTTGGTGCGGTGATCAATGCGGGTATCTGGACGCCGGAATTCTGCCCAAATTCTCCTACTGCGATTCGGGCATTGCCTGGTTCCAGGAACGGGGCCAATGGCAGGGGAGAGGGTATATTCCTTCACCGGGGGACATTATCTTTTTTGACTATGACCACAACGGCAGCGCCAACCATGTGGGGATCGTGGAATCCTGCGACGGCAGCACCGTCTATACCATTGAGGGCAATGCCAGTGATGCGGTGAAACAATTAAGTTATGCAGTGGGGTATTCCGGGATTATGGGGTATGGGGTTCAATAAAAAGAGTGGCCTGTGTATTATGTGAGCGTCAAGTCTGCCCAAATTGTGGTTTGATTTCCCTCCCAGTCATAATAGGTAATGCTTTCTTCCCAGGAGGCATAAAATCCCTTTTCGGTAAACACGACATCGCTGGGTGCGTATATCACCCGGTCGCACACAATGCTCCGCCTCTGGTCTAAGGTCACGGCACATAAGTCTGTTTCTGTCCATGAATCGCCCACTGCCCGATCCAGAAAGACAAAAGCTGTTGGACTGGCGGCACATACAGTCATTTGCTCCATATTCAACTCTTCAGCGGTGATCATATGGGTTTGTTCTAGGCCCAGCGAGGTAATGACATACCACTCCACTCGGTCTTGGTAGGCGATAACCAGCTGATCCGCGTAGAAGTGGAGAAACTGATATTCCAAATCTGGTAATTCATAATTGGATGCTTTGCCGGTTTCCAGATCATAAGCCGTAATACCCTTCGTGCCATAGGTATAGATGCGCCCCTGATAGACAGAGAAATCAGACAGCTGCATATGCCCCACGGGCAGGGCCGTTTCTTCTCGTGTGTCCACGTTCAGCGTGTACAATGGGAACTCCTGCGTGGTGGGATCATAATTGCTAGGATAAAAAAGCGCACCATCTGCAAGCGCCATATTGCTGCCAACCGCCCAGGATATGGAGCAGTCGTTCTGCCACAGGGTCTCCCCATCTTCAGGACGCAGCGCACAGATCGTTCCATCATTGGCGCCATAGCCGATATAAACTGTATCTTCGTCCGTGCAATGGAGAACCTGGTATGCATCGAAGGTCCTGGACCACCGCACTGCTCCAGTGCTGGAATCAATTTGACAGAGGATTCTGCAAGACCGGATTGGATCTCCCTTGGTATAGCAGGGCGCAGATACATATACATCTGTGCTGTGCTGTGCAGCACAGCACAGCGTAAAAAATAGTACCAATGTAAAAACAAAAAGAACTGACACAATTTCGAATATACTTATATGCCGTTGTTTTTTATGTAACACTTTGAGGTTTTTCATAGAAGTCTCAATTGAAGTAATAGTAAAGGCCAATAGTATCCTTTATCGTAGACGCAGGAACTCCTGTTCCTGAACTACCAGAATTCCCTTTTACGATTCCTAAAAATACAGTTTGAGATGAACTTACCATGTATATTGGGCCACCGCTATCCCCATAGTTTGTACCTGTTCCTAGTGTTAAATAGGGATATGTACTTCCGGACCCACTCGTTGTCATATATATACTCGTTGAGTATCTATTTGCATTACCGCTGGAGTTTCCAATGAAATAACCATATACAACTCCCATTGATATGAGCTGACTTTCTGTATAAGTTTTTGTAAGAGAGCCGTAGTTTCCGGCCAAAGAACTGCTTACATTGCTGCTGGAAACTGTAGTATAGCTGAAATCGTATCCAGGATAACTGCTATTGTAGTATCTTTTTGTTACAGTACCTATTTTGGTCGACCCAAGATAAATCGATGTGCCAACAGAAAGATCATGTGCGTGTGTTATCATAACATATGATCCACTATTTAAGATTGCACAGATACCAATGGTACCAACGGCTGAACCACCACTTGAAACAGCATATCCAGAACCCGGCTTAATTGATACGT
>CBCTLT010000317.1:0-2809 GCA_965147785.1 uncultured Oscillospiraceae bacterium | reverse complement strand
TCCTATGGGTCCGCCGCCGGGTGACAGTAAATATGATGCATTGATCCCGGATGTGTTTCCAGAAATGGAAGAACTTCAGGACAATCACTTTGATTATGGTCCGCTGCAACCCATTCAGCCATCTTGTCGTCCTCCAAAACCTTATGAAACCTTCGATGATGAAAATACTTATGCGCCTATCATCGACCATGGGTATTTCCGCAGCCTGTAGGATCCCGCAGCGTTACAGACGTGACCCCTGAAAAGCACGGGGGAGAATTGTTCATATAACCAATGACCGAAGCGTGATTTGCGCTTCGGTCATTGTATCCACCGGCAGTTTGTGGTACAATAAACGAGGAGGTGCGGTATGGACAAACAGAAGCTCATTTTGTCGCTGGCAGAGAGCCAGGAGGACCGTGTCCTATTGGCCAGAGTCTGGGACCGTTATTTTGCCGGTGTCAGAAAAAATATTCCCGCATCCACCTGCTTCCTGTCCGGCAGAGAGCAGCTGCTGGTCCGGCAAATGCTCCGGCGGGAGGGCGTGGAGGAACCGCTGTTTTTCGGTGGGATCTCCGGAGCCGAACGCCAGGTGGCGGTCTATGTGCCGGACTATTATGAGGCGGAAGATTTCCTCAAAAGCGAGGATGGGCCTGTGGCGGCACTGCGTGTCCGGTATTCTCCCTATGACAGTTTGAATCACCGAGATTTTCTGGGCAGCCTGCTGGGCCAGGGCATCAAGCGGGAGGTACTGGGAGATCTGCTCCCGGGAGACGGATACTGCGACGTGCTGGTCCTGCGGGAGATGGCGTCCTATCTTTCGTCCCAGCTGACCCAAGTTGGACGGGCCAAGGTACAAACGGAGGAAATTCTGCTGTCGGAAATCCAGGTGCCGGAACAGAAGTTTAAGCGCATTGTGGATACCGTGGCTTCTCTGCGGCTGGATAGTGTTCTGGCCTCCGGATTTCAGCAGGGGAGAAGCAAGGCCTCCGGGTATATTGTGGCAGGGAAAGCAGAGGTCAATCATATGACCGTGCTCAAGCTCGATGCACCGGTGGAGGAAGGCGACATCATCTCCGTACGGGGCCTGGGAAAGCTTCGGGTGGCCCAGGTCAAGGGTCAGACCAAAAAAGGCCGGATCGCCCTGGTACTGGAGAAATTCTTATAGGCGGAGGAACTTTTATGATCACATCTATCTGGACAGGCCCCGGCGGCGATGCCTCCGTGGCCAGGAATCTGCGGCAGCAGGTATTTTGCGAGGAATTGGGGTTGGAGCCCGAACTGGCCTGGGACGCCGGAGATCCCTATGCGTTCCATCTGGTGCTGATGATGGATGAGGTGCCGGTGGCTGCCGGCAGAATCACCTATGGCGGCGTGGGCGTTGCAAAACTTAGCCGGATTTGCGTGGCAAAAAGATACCGCCGCCAGGGCATTGGCGACGGCTTGGTGAAGATCTTGGATTTCAAGGCGGCGGAGATGGGAATGGGGCATTCTCAGGTGGATGTGCCAGAGGAACTGCTGCCCTTTTATCGTCGGCTGGGCTATGTGCCCTGCGGGGATAGTACGGAAAAATGGGGCAGGAAGATCCTGCCCATGCAGAAGGAGACAAATGATGGAACAGGAGAAAATTGCGCGCATCAATGCACTTGCTCGTAAGGCGAAGGCGGAAGGGCTTACACCAGAGGAGATTCAGGAACGGGATGTTCTGCGAAAGGAATATATCGCTGCATTCCGGAAGAACCTCACCAGCCAGCTGGAGGCCATTACGGTGGTGGAGCCGGACGGTACCCGGCATAAGGTGCAAAAAAAGAAATAGTTCGTTAGAACCTACCGGTGGCCACACCGGATAGCAGTAGACCTGCCAGAAAAAGCTGGCACAAAAGAATCAAAGGAAAACCCGCCACAAACCGCTTGTGGCGGGTTTTGTGCCGAAAATAGTACATTCCCCCGATTCCTCCCAGACTGCCGCCCAGTACAGCGGCCAGAAATAGTGTTTTTTCCGGAATGCGCCACGCGCCGGTTTTGGCTTTGTGCTTGTCCAGGCCCATGAGGAAAAAGGCAAAAAGATTGATCGCCAACAGATAGCCCATCAGGAATTTCATAAAAGATCCCTCCTGGGGTTATGATACCAGAAGAACAGGACGATTACAAGCCGTCCATACTCAGCGCACGATAGAGCAGCATTGCCGCCAGAAGAATGGGCCACATGCCGAAGTGCAGGGGGCCGGATAGATAGAGGGCGCCGCCCCAGACGGCCAGAGCTGTCAGCATGGCCATATATTTGCAGATACGTCGGGCGGTTTCCGGCCGTAGAAGCATCATAAGAAGGCTGGAGAGGATTCTGCCACCGTCCAGCCCGGGAATGGGCAAGAGATTAAAACAGCCCAGAATCACACTGTAGACTGCCAGGGCAGGCCATAAGGGCAGCGCTACGCCCAGCAGCAAACTGACCGCTGGTCCTGCAGCTGCGGCATACAGCTCCTCGCGATAGGTGAGGGATCGGGTCTCCATCTGGGCGCCGGAAAACCCCAGAATTATGGCATGCGGTGGCTTTCCAAGAAACCGCAGCATCAGGTAATGGCCCAGTTCATGGAGGGCTGCCGCCAGAAAGAAGGGAAGCAGGATATGCCTGTCCAGATAAAACAGAATGGAGAGCCATAGGATCAGGGAAGGATGGACGGTACAGGTCATGGCAGCAGCTGGGCCCAGACCTCCTGTACCTGGGCTTCTACATGGTCAACCGTCTGCGTCAGTTGTTGCCCGGTGCTGCCAAAAAACCGTTCTCCCAGCTTTGGCAGGGTCACTGCTGCGGTCAGAAGAAATAGCAGCA
>CBCTLT010000316.1:0-2826 GCA_965147785.1 uncultured Oscillospiraceae bacterium | reverse complement strand
CGAAGTTTGGCGTCGGTTTTGAAGTCCAGCGCCGAAAAACTGTCGTCAAAGATATATACATCCGGCCGACGGATAATGGCTCTAGCAATGGCCAATCTCTGGCGCTGGCCGCCGGAGACATTGGAACCGCCCTGAGATATGGAAGACGACAGTCCGCTGGGCATCTGGGACACAAAATCCTTGCCCTGGGCCACCTCCAGCGCATGCCACATCTCTTCTTCCGTGGCGTCCTGCTTTCCATACTGAAGGTTGGAGGCCACAGTACCGTCAAAGAGCAGGGCCTTCTGGGGCACCACACCCAGATGCTCCCGCAGTTGGGCCTGGGAAAGCGTCTTGATGTCCCGGCCGTTGATGAGGATCTCCCCAGAGGTGGTGTCATAAATTCTGGGGATCAAATTCACCAACGTAGACTTGCCGGAGCCTGTGGATCCGATAATGGCTGTAATTTCTCCCGGCTTTGTGGTAAAGCTGATATGCTCCAGCACCGGACGGTCCGCCTCCGGATAGTGGAAGGACACATCCCGGAATTCCAGGGATTCAAAGGCCCCCAACTCTGTCCGCTCTGCCTGATCCGTATCCTGGATGGAAGGTTCATAGTCCAACACTTCGCTGATACGCCCAATGGAGGTCATGGCCCGAGGAATCATATTCATCATCATAGAGGATGCCATAACGCTCATAAGGATTTGGGCCAGATAGGTCACGAAAGCAGTCAGCGCGCCGATCTCCATCCCCACGGAATCAATTCGCAGGGCGCCCAAATAGTAGGCGGCCAGGGTTGCGCAGTTCATGACCAAGCTTACCAGAGGCATCAACGCCGTCATCAGCTTGTGAGCATGGACCGCAATGCGGTACATCTCCTTGTTTTCCCGGTCATACCGCTGCTCCTCATAGTCCGTGCGGACAAAGGCCCGGATCACGCGGATGCCAGACAACTTTTCCCGCAGCACCTGGTTGAGCACATCCACCTGCTTCTGCTGTTTCCGGAACCAGGGATGGGACTTCCGGGTCGTGACGATCACCACCACCGCAATGATGGGAATAATAAACAGCAAAATCACCGACAGTTCCACATCCTGCTTGAGGCTCATGATGATGCCACCTATGAGCAAACTAGGCGTGGTAATATTCGTGCGCAGCAGCATCTGCATCATCTGCTGGAGCTGGTTGACATCGTTGGTGGTTCGGGTAATCAGGGACGGCGTCCCAAAATGGTCCAGATCTGACTGGGAAAAGGACTGGACCTTGGTAAACAGGGCCAGTCGCATATCTCTGCCGTAGGCCAGGGAAGCCTTGGTGGAGAAATAGGTAGTACCCAGGGTACATACACCAACCAGCAGCGCCACCAGCAGCATTACGCCCCCAAACAGTAAAATTGTCCCCACGTCGCCCTTCATGACGCCTTCGTCAATGATGGTGGCGTTGAGATCCGGTAAATACAAATCACTGAGGGATTGCAATGCGATAAACACAATCGTCAGCAGTACCCACCATTTGTAGGGCTTTAGAAATTTTAAAAAGTTTCTCAATCGAATCACTCCTTCCCAAGGGTCTCGGCGTTTTCGTCGAGGATTCCCTTGAGGTTCTTGCCCAGCTGTTTCAGGCATTTTACCATCACAGCAAATTCCTCCGGCGGAACATCAGAGAAGCAGCGGCTGAAATAGGCCACCACATTTTTACGGTTCTCCACATCCACCGCTGTAGCCAACGCCGTGGGATAGATCCTGAAAATCCGCTGATCCTCCTGATCCGGACGTCGTTCAACATAGCCTGCTTTCTCCATTTTCTGCAGCATTACCGTAGCCGTGGCGCGCTGGATATGGAGCTTATCCGCCAGTTCCCGCTGACTCAGCCCAGGAAACCGAATAACCGTTCTCATAGCGCCTGCCTGTGCCGGAGGCAGCCCATCCTGCAGAAACAGTGTGCGAAACGCCATATGATGCAGCCGGCCCAGCAGTTCAATCGTCCGAATTGCAGAGAATTCCGGGGTATCTTCTTCCACGGCCTCTTCCTCAAAGGGTGGGTGATGTTCATGGCGAGGCGGCCTGGCATCAAAGGGCGGATGCTGTTCCCAGGCCTCTTCCGGTTTTTTCATGGACAAATGCTCCTTTCCGCCAATCGTACGACAGAAAACCTAAGTTTTCAAAATGTCTACTAACTAACAATTAGCGCACTAACAATAACCCATTTCCATGTATTTGTCAACCATTTTTTAATAATTTTTGGACCTTTGCAAAACCTTCACACAGAGACAAAGTCAGCCGGCGAAACGCGCAGATTTAAAAGCCACATTTCTGCATTTCAAAGAAAATCAGGCGCAAAAAACCCCCGCCGCAGGCGGGAGTTTTTTGTTTTCTTTTACATGCCCTGCTTCGGGGGCTCCCACATTTCCTTCTCCTCATGAAGGGTAATGTTGTTGTCCTTGGCAAACTTCAGCATCTGCTGTTTCGCCTTATCCCAGGATCCCTTCTCCTTGTTTTCCAGAGATTCCTTGGTGATGGGCAATCCATCGTTGCCACCGCCGCCACCAGGACCTCCAGGACCGCCGCCAGGACCAGCGCCGCCCTTCATTTTGATCAACATAACTTCAGAGGGAATGTTTTTGAACAGCTTTTTCTGCATGGTGGGCTGGAAGGTGATCGTGGTGATCTGATCCGCCCGGATGTTCATGGTCATAGCCTGCTTGTCGGCCATACGCAGAACAAATTCGGTTTTGTCAAACAGGATATCGGCTTTTGCCATGATTGACGCCTCCATTCAATTGTATCGCGCTTTCTTTCCCAAACTAAGGTGATTTTAGCATATAACAAATTAGTAGGTTTGTCA